>NZ_JACGVE010000071.1:0-2019 GCF_014077065.1 Colwellia sp. MB3u-4
CGGTGCTTATTCGAAAAAGTGATCAAAACGTTTTCACACAGGCTGAGCCATAAGCGGTCATTGAGTTATTGTGAAACCATGATCATATTCAGGTTGATTTTAACCAAAATACTCAACTTGTTTATGGGGCTGGTTTAAGCTCAAAGCCGCCAGTCGCATTTCGTTTCTGAACGCTAACTTTTGCCACCGTATAGACATTAACATCAAGTGACTAAAATTGAATTTAGATTAGATTTTGTATCGATAACGAGGCTGTAGAATAACTCGTTAATTATGAATTACCCTATAAAATAGGGGTACTAAATGCATTGCCTGTATCGAGTTAATCGTCTACGGTTCGATACAGGAGTACAAAATATTAGTCGTTTTGGCTGAATTAGTTATTCTACAGCCTCAACGCCCTATTAAGGGGCAAATTGTAGTTGGCTAAAATGTGTAGCGGAGCGGAACTAGCCAACTGTACTTTGGCATAGAACACCTCATCTTTAGTTAGATTTTGGTGTCCGTTAAAGCGGGGGAAGATCATTTTCCGTTTGATGTTCTTGTTATAAGCCACTTGCTACCAAGCTTAACGGTTTTGTAATTACTGAACTTAACCAATTAAAACCAGAGAATTTTGTAATTAACCAATAGATTAACACTAAATTAATTAATAAGAATATAAAAAAGTAAACCTGAGCTACTTTGTAATTACCACCAATTTTGAAACCATTTTTAGGAACAAAAGTGGAGGTAAAACCAAGCAATGAATATCCCAAAGACCACAGAATAAAAAATGCAATATCCAATGTGATTTGAGCTGAGTGCGAATAAGCTAAAACGACAAAAGAGATAGCCATGAATGCACGATATAAAGAAGGTAAATACTCAGTAGAGTACTCACCCAAATCATTGGGATCTTGGAAGTATTGTTGATCTTGTTTTTCAGCAAAAACAAAACTAGCGAGTAAGCAAAGATAGATAAATGAATGAACACCCAAACCCAGTTCGATTAAAACACCGATAACGAAAAACGCCACTAAAGCCCAGAGGTTCACTTGACGATTTTCTATTTTTAGGATTCTCGAAACGACCATGTTAACGCAAAACTTCCTGTGGCTTATAACGCCTCGTTAAGCGGATAAAAATGGTTGGCTATAATCGCGAAGCGATGGCCAACTGTTTTTATTCCGTTTAAACGACTTATGTGAATTTTTTAGCTAAATCAATAGCTTCATTTAGGTACGGATAACTACCACTCCATCTAGGATGGTTTACTCTGAAGCAATGTGTATCACCTATTTTAAAGTGCCACAATCTTCTTGGAGTTATTACTTTAATAGTTTCATGTTTAAATGTTTCTTTTATAAAAAAGTCTCTGCCTGAACCCACAGTGAAAATTACAACATCGGGTTTTAATATTTCAAATTGAGCCTTTAAAAGTAAAGATGATAACTCTTGTATTTGAGGAAATAATTCCGACTTTCTCGGACTCTTTTCTTTAAAACTCATACAGAATTGATTAGACCATACAGCTGAATTTTTAGGATTAGAAGATGTTGGATTTAGAGTTTTAGATGCTTTTTTATAAAACTGGCGAAAGCGTGATTTCTTAGGCTCTTTATAATTGAAATTTACTGACGCGTTCATTGAGTCAACTATAGATTCGAGATCAGTATTATAACCATTCCTTATTTTACAACTCCTCTTTCTCCAACCTCTAGTCTCTTGTCCTATAATCATGACCTTTCTACTCGCAGAAAAATAAGACTCCTCAGGTTTTGCTAAAAAAACACCTGATAAATGTTTATCTGAATATATTTCAGAAAAATCAAACTGATTTAATATTTCCTGATATCTTTTTTCTAAAAGCTTAATTGGATCAACACTAGACATTTTAAACTCCATATTTACATAACGAGCCTGTAGAATTACTCGTTTTTATTATAATTATTTAATCAAAATACTCTAACTGGATTATTTTCTTTTAACAATCAAAAACGTTTACGTTTTTGGCGATTTTAATTTTTGCATTGTTAA
>NZ_JACGVE010000072.1:0-67936 GCF_014077065.1 Colwellia sp. MB3u-4
TCCCATTCCGAACTCAGAAGTGAAACGTGTTAGCGCCGATGGTAGTGTGGGAGTTCCCATGTGAGAGTAGGACATTGCTAGGCTTCTATTTAGAGAAACCCGTAGCTGACGCTACGGGTTTTTTGCTTTCTGGGATTTGATAAATAAAGCTTGAGTTAGCTTGATACAATATAAAAGGTGACAAAGCGTTAAGAAAACCCTCCAACCTCAGTCAATTGCTAGTTTTGAATAACTTATATCAAGATATTAATGCAGAATCACTTGATTATTTAACTACTAATTTTTATTATGTATCGTGATTATTTAAGCACTATTTTTCAATATAAAAAAGTACATCAAAATAGTTTTATAGTCCATATACCCTATGTAAATGACGTTCTTCTACGTGAAACTTCCCAATGAAAGTATTATATTGTCAACTTTATGAATAAAATCTTAACTCCTGAACAGCCATTTATAAACTCAAGTGTAAAAGTCGGTATTATTGGTGGCGGAGTGGCGGGATCAACTATTGCTTTACGTTTTGCTGAACTAGGCATTAACACTACGTTGATAGAAAAAGGCAAGAGTTTGGTGAATGGCCCTCCTTTTTGTCATTTGCATGCCGGTGGTAATTTATATCGAGAGATTTCTGAACAACAATGTATAACACTGTTGGAGCAGTCAATAGACACGGTAAAAGTTTTTCCGCATAGTGTTAACTATCGCCCGACTATTATTGCCTTACCGAAAACAGATCAAGGTGAGGTTATTGATCTATTACCTCGCTTAAATAAACTGCGTGAACGTTACGCTGAACTCGTACAGCAAAATATTAGTAATAAAGTGCTGGGTGATCCTGAGCAATATTTTCTGTTATTTGACCGTAATGCTTTAGATAGCTTAGCGAAACGAGTTTTACCCACTCAGATTGAAGCCAATGAAGACTGGTTGGTGGCTTTTGCTCAACAAGTGGATTTAGACAAATTAAAATTTCCCGTTCTGCTTGTGCAAGAATATGGTTGGTCTGCTTTTCGTATGGCTGCTATTGCCACACTCGCGATTGAAAAATTACCTTGTTGTCAGCTAAAACTTAATAGCCAAGTCGTCAATATTGAACACCAAGCTAGCGCAAAAAAGTGGCGTGTAACTTATAAAAACTCTCAAGATAACAATCAACAACAGGCTGATTTTGATTATGTTATTAACGCCTGTGGCTTTAAGAGCGGTGAGATTGATGACATGCTGCACGCTAAGCGCGAACGTATGGTTGAATTTAAAGCTGCATATGTTGCTCATTGGGCGCAATGCCAGGGCTTGTGGCCAGAAGTGGTTTTTTATGGTGAACGTGGCACACCCAATGGCATGGCACAGCTAACGCCTTACCCAGATGGTTATTTTCAATTACATGGTATGACACAAGACATTACTTTATTTGACAAAGGGTTAGTGGCCAGCGCCGAGCAGAGTGCACAGCCTAGATTGTTATCGCGGTTTATTAAAAAAATCGAGCAACAATGGCCGGAAAAGTTAATAAAGGATAGAACAGTCGGTTCTATTGAATACCTTGCACAATACATAACTAATTTTTCGCAAGCAAACGTTGCAGCTAAGCCTATGTTTGGTGCACAACAAATACCTGGCGATGATGCCACCTTACGTGCGGCAGACGTTTCTTTTTATGGTAAGCATTATGCTCGTACCGAAATAGTAAAAGCATCTTCTGCATTGACAGCCGCGGATGTTATTTTACAAAATTTGCTTGATGTTGGTTTAGTTAGCTCAGCACAAGTGGGAGAGCATTTACATGACTATTATTTTCCTATCACTTTACAATGTTCAGAAGTAGAGGTGACTAATAAAGCGATTATGTTTGCTCGCCAACGGGATTATCCTGCAGCGTTAGCGAAAAATTTTATGTTAGCTGATTTGACGTTATCTGAGCAAGTCTAACAACTCAGCGAAATTATCTAAGCACCAGTCAGGTTGGTAGACTCTAATATTTTCACCATAGTTATATCCATAAGTTAAGCCAATGCTTTGTATATTTGCTGCCTTTGCCGCCAATATATCGTTTTTAGAGTCGCCTATCATTAGACATTGCGCTACTGAGACTTTTAATGTTTCACAGGCATGTAAAAGTGGTAAAGGATGCGGTTTGCGTTCGACTAAACTGTCGCCACCCAGTTGTAACTCAAATAAACCTTCAAGTCCAAAACCTCTAACAATAGGTTCGATAAACTCTGTGGGTTTATTGGTGATAATCGCTAACCGATAGCCCTGATTCTTTAAGGCTAATAAGGTTTCTCTTACTCCCTTATATAACCTTGATTCAACGCATAAACACTGTCGGTAGTAATTTAAGAAAATCGCCAAAGCTTTGTTTACTTTTGCTTCACTTAAGCTGTTATTTACAGCTGTATTGTTGTTCAAAGAGTGATGTAAAGCACGTTCAACTAAGGTTTTTGCACCATTACCTACCCAACTACGGATAATTTCTTGGGGAAATGTCGTTAAGTTTAATGCTAGTAGCATTTTGTTTATCGCTGCAGCAAGATCGGGAGCACTATCAACTAAAGTGCCATCAAGATCGAATAACAGTACGGTTTTATTTTCTGGGTTCATCTGAATCTCTTCTGTAATAAAGTGATTTATTGCGCTGATGTATCACTTTCTTTATAAAATGCATTAATTTATCAGTATGTTATCCGATTATTTTTGCGAGCTATTTCTGCTAATCTATTTGTTGTATTGATTTACTTCTAACTTTAGCTCAGTCCTTAACTTTAATGAGTTAAGCCTAAAAGCTGAGGCACCTGAAACTGGAATTTCTCAATAACAAAAAACATTCTCGGCATACTTATTTTCTTCAATTATTGGCCACCTGTGCCCGTTAGAATTATCCAGATCTGCGTTGAACCAAAGCTACAATGAACACTTATTCACGTAAACTGAGCTTAACTATGGCTAATTAGGTAGTTAACTAACGCAATGGCTGCGAAGCTTTATGTTAACCAAATTCTAGGGTATCGATTACCCGTCTCGCTTCCGCTATTGTGCAGTCGGTACGCTGCATGAGCTCAGAGACTGTTATCTCAGGTTTGTTTTGAGCAATAGTTAATAACATGTCAAAGCCTAAATTTTTACGCTGTTTGGATAGGTGTGTTGCTAGCCATTGCCAACTTGTTTCTTCACTTTGCTCTATCAGGCTAATGGTTTGTTCTAGTTGTTCAAAAGTTGCTTTTAACTGCCAGTTCCGTGAGCGACCAATGCGGCTAATTTCGCAGCCTTGCTCACGGATTAAGGCTTTAAGTGCGTAGGCCTTTAGCACCCGACGCAAAAAAGAGGGTAGAGTAATATAAGGGATATGATTTTTTGGCGTTTTCATCAGAAGTTAGCCATAACAACTGGCATTGCTGACAGCTATTTGCCTCAAATAAAAAATTACCACTTTTTCTTTGGTTGAAATAGTAAGTCTAAATCATCTTCTTCTGTTTTGGCTTTTTTAGCGGCATCTTTAGCATTTGTATTGTTCAACGAAGAAGTAATATCTTCTAGCACGCTTTGTATTTCCTCACGCTTGCTAAGACAGTATTCAGTTTGAATAGGGCTTTCTGATATCGTTTGTAGTGCTTTTTCTAAATATTGTCTTGCCGACCCCAGCATTTCTTTTTGATAGGCTATTACACCACGTTTTTGCAAGGTTTCTACGCCAATTTTAAGTTGCATAGCAGATAATTTATTATCTTCTTGAGCAAGGGTTTGTGCATCTAAATTACCTTTTGACTGTTCTGACTTTAATATCACTCGCAATTTTTTTATGCATTGCAAAGCAGCGACTAATTGTTGCTCATTGTCAGGCAAAATAAAGATTTGCTCACCGGCTTGATGGCTAGTGTTAGATTGGCTAGTATTGACACGCTCTTGCATTTCTCTTATGCGTTTAATTAACGGCTTATCATCTGGTAATATTCTCGCCATAGATTTTGCTGCATTTAAACTGCGGTTATTAAGTATCAGAACTAAATGTGGATTATTTGGCAGGTTGGCAATACTTAAAAGTAATTCTTCCGTTTCATCGATGATGGCTTTTTGTTTTGCTGCTTTAGTTCGCTTTTCACGTTGTACTTTTTCTTTGTGCTGTTGAATTGCACCCAGTACCACGACAATGATAATTAAAGCGATAATTAAAGCGAAGATAATGCCCATGTTTAATTCTCTATTATGATAAATATAAATTACTAATACGCCAGTCTACAAAAATTGTTCGATGATGCAAAGGATAAAGCGGCTTCTTTTAAGTATTTGGCTACATTAGCTTGTTTGTGACATTTTATGTGCTCAATTCGACTAACAGATTAGCGGTTTATTTTGTGAACAAATGGGTAATCAGTAAGTTATTTACACCTAATGTAAAAAATAATATGGAATAAATGTCTATTTAAGTATATATTTTTCGTCTAAGAAAACTCTGAATGGTAATTATGAAGCTGCAACAACTCCGCTACATCGTCGAAGTACTTAATAATAACTTAAATGTTTCCGCCACCGCTGAAAGTCTTTTTACCTCGCAACCTGGTATTAGTAAGCAAGTACGAATGCTTGAAGATGAACTCGGTATTCAAATTTTTGGCCGCAGTGGCAAGCACTTAACTCATGTGACACCTGCGGGTAATGAAGTTATTAACATAGCGACAGAGATTTTGTCGAAAGTTGAAGCGATTAAAGCGGTTGCTCGAGAACATACGCAACCCGATGAGGGCAAGCTGCGTATTGCAACGACTCATACTCAAGCACGTTACGCTTTGCCTGAAGTTATTCAAGGCTTCATGAAGAAATATTCAAAAGTTTCATTGCATATGTATCAAGGCACACCAGCTCAAATTAGTGATGCGGCAAGTAAAGGTGATGCTGACTTTGCTATTGCCACCGAGTCTTTACATTTGTACAACGATTTAGTGATGCTGCCTTGTTTCCATTGGAATCGCAGTATTATTGTAAAAGCGGATCATCCACTCGCTAGTAAACAAAATATCACTATTGAAGATATCGCTCAATATTCCTTAGTAACATACGTCTTTGGCTTTACTGGTCGCTCAGAACTAGATGCTGCTTTTAATGAAATGGGTGTTGAACCTAAAATTGCTTTTACAGCAACTGATGCTGATGTGATTAAAACTTATGTGCGGCTTGGGGTCGGTGTTGGAGTTATTGCCACCATGGCGATGGATCCAAAAATAGACCATGATTTAGTGACTATCGATGCAAGTCATCTATTTAGTCCAAGTACGGTTAAAATTGGCTTTAGGCGTGGTACTTTTTTACGGGGTTATATGTTTGACTTTATTGAGCGTTTTGCGCCACATTTAAATCGAGACTTAGTCACCAAAGCTATCTTATTGAAGAATAATGCTGAGATAGATGAAATGTTTGCCAATATTAAGTTACCTATGCGTTAAACGTAAAAGTAGCTATAAAAAAACCGTATTATTTAATACGGTTTTTTTTGTTTTTAAGAGCTGATTTTTACATGAAAGTGAATACTAACACTCGGTAATATTAACCGCTAAGCCACCACGTGAGGTTTCTTTATATTTAGTTTTCATATCATTACCTGTATCCCACATGGTTTTGATCACTTTATCCAATGATACCTTTTGCTTACCTGTACCTCTAAGTGCCAAACGAGAAGCGTTGATTGCTTTTACTGAACCCATGGCATTACGTTCGATACAAGGAACCTGTACTAGGCCTCCTACGGGGTCACAAGTTAATCCTAAGTTATGTTCCATGCCTATTTCCGCGGCATTTTCTACTTGCTCTGGGGTTCCACCCATAATTTCTGTTAATGCACCGGCTGCCATTGAACATGCAACGCCTACTTCTGCTTGGCATCCGCCTTCTGCGCCAGAAATAGTAGCATTGGTTTTATATAAAATACCGATGGCTGCTGCGGTTAATAAATAACGAATACAGTCTTGGTCATCTACGGGTTTAATAAATTTATCATAATAGGATAATACCGCAGGAAGTATTCCTGCCGCGCCATTGGTTGGCGCGGTTACCACACGACTGCCGGCTGCATTTTCTTCATTTACCGCTAAGGCAAATAAATTAACCCAATCCATGGCTGACAGTGGGTCGGCATTTTTTTCAACGCATAGTGCTCTGTGTAAAGCGGGCGCTCTGCGAGTGACTTTTAAACCGCCAGGCAATATACCTTCGGTGACTATGCCACGTGCAATACTTGCTTTCATGGCATCCCATATTTCTATTAGACCCGAGCGAATACTTGACTCATCTTGCAAACACTTCTCGTTATCCATCATGATGGTACTAATACTTAAGCCTTTTTCGTTGGCTATTTCTAACAGCTTATCAGCACTAGAAAAGCGGTGAGGGCGATCAATATTTGCATGAGTTGATAAGGCTTTGTCTTTTTCTTTTTCAAAGTCGCAATCTTTAACAATGAACCCGCCACCAATGGAGTAATAGGTTTCTTCGAAGATGACAAGATCACCACTATAAGCAAAAAATGTCATGGCGTTAGCATGTGCGGGCAGGGATTTTCTGCGATGGTAGATAATGGCATTGGCTTTAGGGAAAGCGACAAAATGCTGCATATTCAGGTTTATTTTTTCGCTCGCTACAACCTCAGCTAAAATAGATTCTATAGAATCAACTGGAATGGTTTCAGGGCTTTGCCCCGTTAACCCCAGAATAACGGCTTTACCGGTACCATGACCAATACCTGTTTGACCTAATGAGCCAAACAGTTCACATTTCACGCGATCTGTCTTAATTAATTTATTATCTGCTATAAGATTTTGAACAAACAATTTTGCTGCTTTCATTGGGCCAACGGTATGAGAACTGGATGGGCCAATTCCGATTGAAAACATATCAAATACACTAATCATAAGAAAACCTGAATATATACTGTTATAAGTGGGTGGAATTAAAATTTTGTTCGGTTATTGTAGCTGAAAGCTTTCAACATGCAAAACAAAAATTTGGTTCAATGGGTATAACTATAGCTAATATTTTTTATCGGTTGGCTCAAGCGTGATATTCATTAATTGACTGTTCATTTAATGCGTATCACGCTAGTTTCTTTGGTTTAATAAAATACTCAAGTCATGCAACATAGCGGCGGTTGCTCCCCAAATATTGTAGTCTTGATAAGGCATATAGTGCACATTGTGTTGCTTGCCATCATGATAAACCGGTACTTGAATATGATGTTGTCGTTGCAAAAAGTGTGATAAAGGCACATGAAACACTTCTGAAACTTCATTTAGGTCAATTTGATAGCTGCTGTTATTTGAAATAAGGGCGACAATCGGCGTTACTTCATAACCTGATATAGTTTGGTAAGGTTTAAGTTGCCCAAGTACCTCTATGCAGCTAGCGTGTAGGCCTATTTCTTCTTGTGTTTCACGCAGTGCGGTTGCGATCATATCATCATCATAGCGCTCGACTTTACCACCTGGAAAACTGATTTGTCCTGGGTGATGGGTAAGATGACTGGCACGTTTGGTCAATACCACTTCAAGCTGGCCTTGATGATTGACAATGGGGATCAACACCGCGGCACTTTTAAGCTTATGTTGGTAGCGAAATTTATGTGCTGAAGCGGGTAATGCTTGCATTTGAAAGCGCTGTATAAATTCTTCTCTAGTCATACACACCTTAACGCTACTCTAAAAGTGCCAAGTTCTCTGGGGCTACTTGGCGTTCGGGGGGGGGCTTTATCTTTGATACTCGACCTTAGATTATGCCGAGTTTAGTTGGCTTAATACCGGCAAAATTTTACGCACTTTATCGTAAGTTTCTTGATACTCGCTGTCAACATTTGAATCGGCGACTAAGCCACCGCCAGCCCAACAATGTATTTGCTGATTGTGACAAACTAAAGTGCGAATGGTGATGCTAGAATCCATATTACCGCAAGCTGACAAATATCCAATAGAGCCGCAATAAATACTACGTTGGTGAGGCTCTAATTCTTCTATGATATCCATGGCTCTTATTTTTGGTGCACCGGTAATAGAACCGCCAGGAAACGCAGCACGTAATAAATCGCTGCCATCATACTGTGGGTCTATCTTACCTTCAACCGTGCTTACTAAGTGATGCACGGCTGGAAAGCTTTCAATGGCAAAAAGTGCTGGCACGGTTACTGTGCCGGGTAGACAAACACGACTAATATCATTACGTAGCAGATCAACTATCATCAGGTTTTCTGCTTTATCTTTACTGGCCTGCTGCAGTTCAATGGCGTTAGCTTGATCTTGGGCTGGATCATCGCTGCGTGGGCGGGTACCTTTAATCGGCTTACTTTGTACTTTATTATCGACCAGTTGTAAAAATCGCTCAGGTGAAATACTTAAAATGGCACTCTCCTCAAAACGTAAAAAAGCTGAGAAAGGTGCTATGTTTGCTTGTCTCAAGGCACAATACGCTTGATATTCGCTACCGGTATACTGGGCGGTAAAACGCTGGGCTAGATTGATTTGATAACAATCGCCTGACAGCAAGTAGTCATGCACTTGCTTAAATTTATCGCGATATTGTTCAGGCGCCATATTTGATTGCCAGGGCGTAGTTAACTTGAAATTATTTTCTGGCGCTTTTAGCTCAACGACTTGTTCAGTAGCTTGCGCTTTATTTTGTAAAAGGGCGCGGTTAAAAAATGCAATAAAATCCGCTCTTTGTTCATCAAGACATAACAACCAAAATTGTTGTAATTTTCGATCATAGATTACCGCATGTTGGTAGATACCAATGGCCATTTCAGGTATATCAATATCTTTACTGTTTTGCTGTTTTATGGCCTCAAAACGTTTACCTAAATCGTAGGCGAAATAGCCGACTGCACCGCCTTTAAAAGGCAAGTCGTGTTCAGTAATCTCGAGATGACTAAAGATCGCCTTTTGTTCACGTTTTAACAACAATAATGGGTCGTCATGACTGTGATACTCACTGTTGTCGAGTTTATGATTAATGCGAGTCACATTACCGACAGTGGTTAGTGTGGTATGAGGTTGCCAAACCATAATGTCATAGCGGCTATCAACATGGCTACTTTCACAGGAGTCTAACCACATTGCCCAAGGTTGCTCAGCAAGTGTGGCAAAAAGTGACTGACTATCAAAGCTTAGATCAAGCTGCAGTAATTTAGCGGATAGCTGCGTTGGGGAATTAGTCGGCAAAATATTCTCACAGGTTTTATGTTAAGTCATTATATTCAAACTACCTTGAGTTATTCAATGCTGCAGTTCGAAGTGGGGTTGCTATATTTGATCGCTATTATTAGACCATTTGATACTAGTAGGTCTTTAACAAGCAAGGTATGATATCGGCAAATTTATAACTTTCAACTCTTCTCTCGCCCAATTAATAAAAAAGAGACCGTTATGGCCATTATTAAACAAAAAGATTTAATCGAAAGTGTTGCAGACGCGCTGCAATATATTTCTTACTACCATCCGCTAGATTTTATTCAAGCACTTGAAAAGGCTTACCACAAAGAAGAAAGCCAGGCAGCTAAAGATGCCATTGCGCAAATCTTAATTAATTCGCGTATGTCGGCTCATGGCAAGCGACCTATTTGTCAAGATACCGGTATTGTTACCTGTTTCGTCAAAGTGGGTATGGCTGTGCAGTGGGATAACACGGATATGACAGTGCAGCAAATGGTGGATGAAGGTACTCGTCGTGCTTATCTTAATCCTGATAACCCATTACGTGCATCTATCGTTTCTGACCCTGCAGGTAAGCGCATCAACACGAAAGATAATACGCCAGCGGTTGTGCATATTGAGATGGTGCCAGGTGATCAGATAGACGTGATGATCGCGGCCAAAGGCGGCGGCAGTGAAAACAAATCTAAAATGGCGATGTTAAACCCAAGTGATTCTATTGCCGACTGGGTTGTTAAAACTTTACCCACTATGGGCGCTGGTTGGTGTCCGCCCGGCATGCTGGGTATAGGTATTGGTGGAACGGCTGAAAAAGCGGGTGTATTAGCTAAAGAAAGCTTAATGGAACCCGTAAATATTCAAGACCTTATCGACCGTGGTCCAGAAAATGCGGAAGAAGAATTACGTTTAGAAATTTACGATAGGGTAAATAAACTCGGTATTGGCGCGCAAGGCTTAGGGGGTTTAACAACGGTTGTTGATATCAAAATCATGTCAGTGCCGACTCATGCGGCGTCAAAACCCGTAGTGATGATCCCAAATTGCGCGGCAACTCGTCATGTACACTTTCATCTTGACGGCTCGGGTCCTGCCGACTTAACGCCACCTAAATTAGAAGATTGGCCAGAAATTACCTGGGAAGTGGGTGAAAATGTTCGTCGTGTTAACGTTGATGAGTTATCAAAAGCGGATATAAGTAGCTGGAAAACCGGCGAAACCGTTTTACTTAGCGGCACCATTTTAACCGGTCGTGACGCGGCCCATAAACGCATTCAAGACATGTTAGCTGCCGGAGAGAAACTGCCGGTTGACTTTACTGATAAATTTATTTATTACGTGGGTCCGGTTGATGCGATAGGTGATGAAGCAGTAGGCCCAGCAGGACCAACAACAGCAACCCGTATGGATAAGTTTACTGAAATGATGCTAGCAGAAACGGGTTTGCTAGGCACTATCGGTAAAGCCGAACGTGGCCCTGAAACCGTTCAGTCGATTAAAAATCATAAGTCGGTCTATTTAATGGCGGTGGGCGGCGCAGCCTATTTAGTTTCTAAAGCTATTAAGAAAGCAAAAGTAGTGGCTTTTGAAGATATGGGTATGGAAGCTATTTACGAATTTGTGGTTGAAGATATGCCAGTCACTGTCGCCGTGGATAGTTTAGGTGAATCAGTTCATGTTACTGGTCCAGCAATTTGGCAAGTAAAAATTGAAGAGCTAGACAGAAAATCAAAAGAAAAATAACCCGTTAGATTAGTCTAAACGCCCATTAGGGCGTTTTTTTTTGGTCAAAATAAAGGCAACTTAATATCAATACAACTAGCCAAAAACACCAAAATTTAAACGTGTCTTTTTAGGTTATTGATAAATTGTTTATATTGGCTAAAGATGTCTTCATTAACTGACCCGAGTTGATGTTAAATAACGATTAACCTTATTAATAAAGTATGCTTTAATAACTGTTAATATTTACAGTATTTGGCTTTACAATGAATTCACTATCCAACTCTTCACTCACTTCTTCACTTAACCCGCCACTTAACTTCCCATTCAATTCACCTTGGTTAGCTTTAGATAATTTTCCTGTCTTGGTTTTGATGGTGTTAGTGTTAATTATTAGTTTAATTATCAGTGTTTTAGTTTTATTTCGCCAAGTAAAAAATAGCCAAGTATCCTCTTTAGCACAGCAGCAACTTTTGCAGCAGTTAGTTGAAAAAGTAAACCTTAGTTATGAAGTTAACGGCAATAATCAGCAGCAACTACAACAACAATTAAGTTTTAATCATCAACAATTAGCTCATCAGCAAAGTGAACTGAAAACCTACTTTGAGCAGCAAATTTCCGATTTTAAATTAAAATTATTACGCCAACATGGTGAGCAAGGTGAAAAACAAGCACAGCAACTATATAGCCATAGTGAGCAACTTAAAAAGACCTTATATGAACACCACATCACTTTTAATGATAATCAACGCAACGCCACAGAACAATTATCCAGCCAACTTACAGCAACCTCTAAACTTGGCCGAGAAGAAATGGCAAAATCACTGCATTTATCCAGTGAGCAAATGGCTAAAAGAATTGATGACTTAACGATTTCAACTGATAACCGTCTAAAAGATATTAGTGGCCAGGTCGAAAAGCGTTTAGCCGAAGGCTTCGAAAAAACCACCAAAACCTTTAATGACATTTTACAACGATTAGCTTTGATTGATGATGCACAGAAAAAAATTACTGAACTGTCCACGAATGTGGTGAGCTTGCAAGAAGTACTGTCAGATAAACGCTCACGTGGTGCTTTTGGCGAAGTACAGTTAAATGCTTTAATTCGTAACGTATTACCGGAACAGCACTTTTCACTGCAACATACCTTGTCAAACGGTAAAATTGCTGACTGTATTTTGTTTCTACCTAAGCCAACCGGTAATGTGGTGGTTGACTCCAAGTTTCCGCTAGAAAGCTTTAAAAAAATGGCTGACAATACCTTAGGTGAATTTGAGCGTAAAGCAGCCGAGCGGCAATTTAAAATTGATATTAAGAAGCATATTAATGATATCAGCGATAAATATCTCATTGAAAAAGAAACCGCCGATGGCGCGATAATGTTTATTCCAGCAGAAGCTATTTTTGCAGAAATACATGCACACCACGGTGACTTGGTTGATTATGCCAATAAAAAACGCGTTTGGTTAGCCTCGCCAACAACACTGATGGCGATTTTAACCACCGCACGTTCAGTGTTAAAAGACGAAGCAACCCGCAAACAAATACATGTTATTCAAGCGCATTTGTCGCATCTTTCAGCTGATTTTGCTCGCTTTAAGGGCCGCTTTGCCAATTTAGCAAAACATATTGATCAAGCGGCAAGTGACGTAAAACAAATCCATACCTCAGCGGATAAGATTAGCAACCGTTTTGATAAAATAGAGCAGGTAGAATTAAAGCAAGAAGATAAAGAAGAAAGTGAAAAAGAAGCAGAGGAAGAAGAGAGTGTAGCGATAACATCGGAATAAATACGACTATAACTTGAGTGCTCTAGCAGCAGTAGGTTAATGCTCCATCATTATCAGAGCTATAAATTATATGCTCATAGCTAACAGTAAGTGCTAACAGCGAACGCTAAATACCAAGTTGCCCACGTCGATATTTTACCTCGGTATTACGCTTGGGCAATAACATCAAAGCTCAATCCTAAACAAAGTGTAAAGTTAGCCCGTCCAATATTATACCGACCTAAAACCGCTCGAAATAATATGAGCCAATAATTGAGATAGTAAACGCTTAGCTTAAGTACTTATAGGTACATCTTTATATGCCTATAGGATTAATAAGGCTTGCCAGTTAAGTTTACGGCATAAATACCGAGCTATAGTTGGATGATGATGCTTTTAAAAACGTTCCTATACACTGGTATAGGGACGTTTTTAAATGATGGTTTACGCTAATAGCGCTAAAGTAAAGTTAATCGCACAATTAGCAATTCCATCTATTTGACTTACCTAAATTTACCTTAATTTAATTTAAGTGAAGCGACTTTAATTTAATATAGCCACATTGACAAAAACTACCGTTAACAATAACGGACAAACAAAGCGTAAATAATTGCCCCATATGGGTAACCATTTTCTGCCTTCTTGCAAAGACACATCGCGTAGCTTGTTACCGCGTTTCCATAACCAGCCAACAACAATAAAGTAAAACAAACAGCTCAGTGGCTGTAAAATAGTCGTAAGTACACGAATTACCATGCCAAACAGGCTATCAAAAAATGTGATTATGGTCATACTGGCGGTTAATACAATGGCTGATACCAACCAAGTTGCCTTAGAACGGCTAAGATTTTTATCTTCAACAAGATAAGCCACAGGTACTTCTGTTGAAGAAATGGTTGAGGTGAGGGCAGCAATTGATAATAACGAAAAAAAGCCTATGGCTACTACCATACCTATGTTGCCCATAGAGTTAAAAAGCTCAGGCAATATGTTGAAAATAAGTTGACCCTCACCAATTAACTTATCACCTTGAAATACTTGCTGTCCGGCGGCTTCTGCAACATAAAGTGCTGGAATAATTAATAAACCAGCCATAAAAGCAATAAAGGTATCGAGTACGGTAATAGAAATAGC
Organism: Colwellia sp. MB3u-4; assembly: GCF_014077065.1. Lineage (NCBI taxonomy): Bacteria > Pseudomonadati > Pseudomonadota > Gammaproteobacteria > Alteromonadales > Colwelliaceae > Colwellia > Colwellia sp. MB3u-4. The sequence continues at coordinate 13,808 of NZ_JACGVE010000072.1, forward strand.
GAGCTTACCTATATCGTCATCTTTCTTCATATATGAGCCGTAAACCATCATGCCACCAACGCCAATAGAGAGTGAGAAAAAGGCTTGGCCCATGGCAGAAATAATTAACTTTGGATTAGTGACCTGTGAAAAATCGGGTATTAAATATGTTCTTAAACCTTTTTCAGCCCCGGGTTGTTGCAATATGTAAGTAATTAACGCGACTAGCATGATCAATAAAACTGGCATTAATCGCGCAGACCACTTTTCAATGCCGGCGTTAACCCCTTGATGAATAATAGCCGCGCCAAGTAATATAAAAACGGGTGTAAATAATAAATTTCTTAACGTGCTTGATGTAGCAAGCCACTGAGAAATATCATGATAACCCAATAACTCTGCAAGTGGTGATATTGCATGTGCGAGCATCCAGCCAGCCACAATGGTGTAGAAACTTAACATCATGATAGCGCCGCCTAAACCAATCAGACCGGCATATTTACCAAGCCTTGGTGCGGTATCGCGACAAGCATCTTCTAATGCTGAAACTGGGTTTTTCTGTGCTTGGTTGCCAATATAAACTTCGGCATAAAGTGCCGGTAGGGCAAGTAATATGGTAACGACTAAATAAACAAATAAAAAGGCGCCTCCACCATTATTGGCTGCTTGAGTTGGAAAACCCCAAATATTGCCTAAACCAATGGCCGAACCTGCGGCAGCGAGAACAAAACCTATTCTCGAATGAAATGAATCTCTGATATTACTCATAAATGATAATTATTATTGTGGTTGTTAATGCTTTGGTTTGAGCTTACCTAGTTAACACGGGTTAGCAAAGTTTTTTTAACGATTTGTTGGTTTTGATTTTATGTTTTTATCATTTTATTTTTGCAGGCTGACTTATGGGCTATTAAGTAAGCAATAGTTAATAAAACGTTAAGGATTAAAAATTTTAAATGTACAATAAGGGTTTAAAAACATAGACCGTTTTTATAAATAAATTGCTAAGACATTTTTCTATTTCATCATTTTGTCGAAATCGATGGCCTGCACAAAGATAAAATAAACATAAAGCTATTAATCAATAGCGATTAATAGCTTTATGTTTTACTTAGTTCATCTTGTGCTTAGGATTAAGGACGGATTTGTCCTTGGCCAGCAACACGATATTTAAATATGGTTAGTTGCTCAAGACCTACAGGTCCACGTGCGTGAATTTTACCGGTAGCAATACCGATTTCAGCGCCCATACCAAATTCACCACCGTCTGAAAACTGGGTTGATGCATTATGCATCACTACCGCTGAATCAACGGCGCGCATGAAAATTTCTGCGGTTTCTGCGTTTTCAGTAATAATAGCGTCAGTATGTTTAGACGAGTGCTGGTCGATAAAATCAAGCGCTTCTTCTAAATCGGCTACAACTTTGACCGATAAAATAGCGTCAAGATATTCGGTGTCCCAGTCAGCGTCATTAGCGGGATTAATTCGTGCGTCACAGGCTTGAGCTGCAAGGTCACCTCGAACTTCACAATGCTCTAAGGTATTAAGCAATTTAGGCAAAAACTCAGCAGCTATTGCTTGGTTTACGACTAAACTTTCGGTCGCACCACAAACACCGGTTCTACGTAGTTTGGCATTTTTAACAATACTCAATGCTTTTGCTAAGTCGGCGTCTTTATCAATATAAATGTGGTTGTTGCCATCGAGATGCAATAATGTTGGCACCTGAGCTTCGTTTCTCACTAGCTCTACAAGGCCACGGCCACCACGAGGGATAACTAAGTCAACATATTCAGCACAACGCAGTAATGCAGCAACTGCAGAACGGTCATCGGTATCAACGAGTTGTATACAAGTGGTTGGTAAATTAGCTGCACGCAAGCCTGTTGCCATACACTCAACAATAATGCGAGTAGAATTAAGACTTTCAGAGCCGCCACGCAATATCACCGTATTACCTGATTTTAAACATAAGGCACCAGCATCTGCACCCACATTGGGGCGAGACTCATAGATCATGCCAATAACACCGATAGGGGTTGATACACGGGTTATTTTTAGGCCATTGGGACGATCAAATTCTGCTAGAGCTCGACCAATAGGATCGGGTAATTTGGCAATGCTTTCTAAAGCGACAGCCATAGCTTCGACTCTTTCAGGGTTCAATTCAAGGCGATCAATAAATGACTCAGCTTTACCCGCTTTTCTAACACTTAAAACGTCTAAAGCATTTGCTTCGAGTAGTGCTGGCGTATTCTGACGTAAAGCATCGGCGGCAACGGTTAATGCTTGGTTTTTTTGTTCGGTAGTGGCACTGGCCAGAATCTTAGCTGCGGCTTTAGCCTGCTTACCAAGATTTTCAATCATAGTTTCAGTATCGATAATTTTATTACTATTTGACATAAATGAGTTTCCTTTTGCTTATTCGCTTCACTCTAAACTGTTTGGTAAATTCAAGGTTATGCTATTGAATGGTTAACTTTTATTTTTATTGCCAATATTTATATTAAAAATAATATTAAAACAATAGTAAAAGTTCAGCTTAAAGCACTTAGTAGTATTCATTGCGCTCAATACTACTTTAGATGTTAATTTAATCGTTATTTATTTAACCTTGAGCCAATTCATCGCCTTGGCGAAGAAGTATCAACGCAGCGCGACTGGCTGTTGAGCAGTCGCTAAAACGGTCGAGTTAATGAGTGTATCTCATTTGACATTTTATTTAGACGCTGCTAATTCTGTTTCCATTGTACCATTTTTACTGATCACTTAGTTGCATCATATTTAGACGTGCTGTTCGTGCGTCATTGGCAGTTCCATTGAACCACCAAGTGTGTCGAGTAACTATGCTTTGGTGGTGCGAGGTAAAAACCCCATTGTTATCGCTGATTCAATTCAGTAGCGCGTAATTTTAAAAGCATAAACAGAGCCGTTTCTCACCAATACTGTCACTCGGTTTAGCTCAGCTTCGCTGGCAGCCAAATCCGTATAACCCAATGCTTTAGTTAACCCAACGACAGTGTCTAATTGCGCTAACACCTCGACCAATTTGCGCCAGCACATTTTGCATCAAAGACAGAATCGTTTGTTTGCCAACCCGCTTTTCTATTGAAGATACCGAGTAGCCCTCGGCGATAGCAATAAGGTAAGCTGAATCAGTAAGGTAGCGACAATAGGCTAACCATACTTTTTCAATAAGTGCGCTTTAATCGCCATAACCTTGATTAGACAGCTCTTTAATTGCTTGTGTGACAACAATACTGGGAGGCGTTTTGACTAAAGAAGGGTTAATGATGGTCATTGTCTGATCAGTAGAAGTTACCCAGTGAGTCAACAATGAAGCACAATCGTCCTACAACCAATCATAATTAATGACACAAAACTCCTCATGCTTTTAGTTTGCTGTTGAATGAAATACAGCCTGTTTTGCAAGTGTTCAATATAATCTTAAAAACTCGTTTTGCATTCGTTTTGCAAAGGTGATTTTAAGTTCAATTGAAAAAATAGGGTTTTTAGTATATAATCTCCCAACTCATTTGTCGATTGTTGTCAAATTTTAACGTTTTTTAAAACGTTTCAGCAATTTTTTATCTATCTTTTATCTATCATCCCCAAGGCAATATATTGCTAGTAAAACTGATGTTTTGATAATAAGATAATCGCACAACGACAAAAAATATTACGGAAATATCTGTAGACTTATGCACCAACTTTTTATTGGTTCAGCCCAGATGTTTAATTATATTAATCAGAAAACGGAGTCATTTTGCCCTCATTCGAACAACCAAAATCAGAAAAAGTTTCACGAATCAAACCTCGTATAGTCATTAAAGTTGGCTCGAGCCTTTTAGCAAACGTTAAGAATTTAACACCTAGTTTCGCCTTCATGCATGGCTTGCTTAGTGATATTTCTGCGTTACGTGATCAAGGATACGAAGTTGTACTTACGTCTTCAGGATCAGTTGCATTAGGTCTTAATACCGTTGGCTGTACCATTGAAAACGCCAGCGTTCAAGACAAGCAAGCAGCAGCGGCTTGTGGACAACCCATCTTAATGCATGCTTATAAGCAAATTGCATTAGAGTATGGTTTTGATATTGCACAGGTATTAGTTACCTTAGATGATCTCGAAAATCGACGTCGCTTTCTTAACGTCAAAAATACGGTACACCGTTTGATAAAACAGGGTGTAATGCCGATTGTCAACGAAAATGATACCGTGACCACCGAAGAAATTCGTGTTGGTGACAACGATAGACTAGCAGCGAAAGTCGCTCAAATGATTGGTGCTGAGTATCTGTTTATTTTAACTTGTATCGACGGCGTTTATGACCGAAACCCTTCAGAAGAAGGTGCGATATTTGTTGAGTCTATTGAAGATGTGAGCAGTTATATGGAAGCGGCAAGCAGTACCAGTTCTTTAGGTACCGGCGGTATGCTAACTAAATTGCAAGCAGCAAATATGGCACAGAATGCCGGTTGCACCACCATTATTGCGAGAGGAACAATGGAAGATCCTGTTACTGCAATACTACGTGGCGAACGCAAGCACACCAAATGTATTGCCCATTCATCTCCTTCATCGGCATGGAATATTTGGTTAACAGATCGCTTGCAAATGGCTGGTAGCCTAGTGATAAAACAAGATGTAGCTGACTCATTATATGGTGGTGACGATGGTTTTACCTGCCATGATGTTGTTTCTATACACGGAAATTTCGAACGTGCAGACGTACTTCACGTCTATGATGAAAAAGGTGAAGAAATAGCACGTGGTTTGTGTAATTTCTCATCAGATGAAACTGCTATTATTTCAAGCCGTCCAGAAGAGACTGTTGAGAATATACTTGGCTATGCTGCATCACATCGTTTGATTAACAGTGAAAATTTAGTCGTATTGGCTGAACATCATCTTTCTTGGGATGAACCTGTTCAAGGTGAATAGTTAATCACTTTGATATAACAACAAGGGCCGCTGTTGAATACTAATTTCGCTTTATCTGCGTTACTGTCGTATTCAAGCGGCCTTATTTTTATTTAAAAATTCTTACTACCCCTAATTTATTTTCACTTCAAAAAATTTAATAACCTTTATTTTTACTCTTAGCTTAAATGCTTAAGTGCTAATTGGCATAACTGAGTTTAAGTTTTAGCTAGGCTGATGATCACTATATTTCCCCGCACAACAAGATCACAAACTTAATGAAACTGCTAGAGCCTGTTATTTTATAACTTTTTATTAAAGTCATCGTTAGTATCGATTTGATTAATGAGGAACTCAGCTTTTTTATAACTGAAAATGAATAATGACCAGTCATAAAACGTAGTCAGTAGTTAGGCTACTTATAAATCTCATCACAGAGCAGCTGTTTATGTTAACCCTTAACGTGAGCAAGTAATTAATCAAATGGGCATAAATAGCTTTTACTTATTTTAAGATCATCAGCAGAGATGTCAGTTGACGTATTCCTTATTTTAATTGATATTCATAACTAAACAGATTGCAATGGAGCTTAATATGCAAAATAACTCAGATCTTGGTTTACAAGATAGTCAGTTAGTTAAAAATTGTTCATACATTAATGGTCATTGGCGTAGCAGTGAAGCTCAGATCATTGTGACCAATCCAGCTGATGGCAGTGAAGTGGCGAAGGTCAGTAATGCTGGTGTTGTTGAAACAGAATTAGCGGTAAATGCCGCTAAAGGTGCATTAAAAATGTGGTCGGGAAAATCGGCTAACGAACGTGCAGGCATAATGCGTAATTGGTTTAATTTGATGATGCAACATCAAGACGATCTTGGGCGAATATTAACCTTAGAACAAGGTAAGCCACTTGCCGAAGCTAAAGGCGAAGTAGCTTATGGCGCGGCATTTATTGAATGGTTTGCAGAAGAAGGCAAGCGGGTTTATGGTGATACTATCCCAGGACCATCAGGGGATAAGCGCATTATAGTGATTAAACAGCCGGTAGGTGTCGTTGCCTCGATCACACCCTGGAACTTCCCTAATGCTATGATCGCCAGAAAAGCCGCGGCTGCACTAGCCGCCGGTTGTACCTTCGTTGTTCGTCCGGCAACACAAACACCACTTTCAGCGTTAGCCATGGCTGAGCTTGCCGAGCGAGCAGGCATTCCTGCAGGGGTATTTAATGTGGTGGTTGGTGACGATGCTAGTGGTATAGGCAAAGTGTTAACTCAGCACCCTGATGTTGCTAAGTTTACCTTCACAGGGTCAACGCCCGTAGGAAAAACGTTGTTGAGCCAATGTGCTACAACCGTGAAGAAGGTATCAATGGAGTTGGGCGGCAATGCGCCTTTTATCGTTTTTGCCGATGCTGACATTGATGCGGCTGTACAAGGGGCGTTGCTTTCAAAATATCGTAATGCTGGCCAAACTTGTGTTTGCACTAATCGTATTTTCGTTCAAAACCAAGTGTTGGAAGAATTTACTGAAAAATTCACAGCTAGCGTGGCGAAATTAGTTATAGGTAATGGTTTAGATGACGGGACTATTATTGGTCCTATGATTTCTAGCCAGGCGGTTAATGATGTTGATAAATTAGTGCAAGCATCTATTGCCGCGGGCGCGAAAGTCATTTTGGGTGCTAAGAAAGACCCCGCGGGCGAAAACTTTTACCAAGCAACAATTTTGAGTCATGTTACCAATGATATGCCCGTTGCTAAAAATGAAATATTTGGTCCAGTTTCTCCCATTATCGCCTTCGATAATGAAGCCGAGGTCATCGCTATGGCTAATGATACAAAATTTGGTCTAGCCGCTTATTTTTATGCCAGAGATATTGGCAGAATTTGGCGTGTTGCTGAAGGGCTTGAGTATGGAATGATTGGCATTAATGAAGGCATTATTTCTAATGCTGCTGCGCCATTTGGTGGTGTTAAGCAATCAGGAAGTGGCCGTGAAGGCTCGAAATATGGCTTAGATGATTATTTAGAAATTAAATATTTATGCCTGGGTGGTTTAGATAAATAGCGCTATTGTGGCAATATTATCACTCGCTTTATTGATAATGACGCCACGGATATTCACAGGGTATTAGCGATTTTTAGCCATGTTAAATAGGACTTGACTGGTTAAAAGATAGGGTTAAATTTGCTGTTACTTGCAGTGACGCCAGATTTTATGTCATTCATACTGATAATTAAAAGTTGTCGATAAAGTTATCAGTATGGCTAAGGCGTTAACTTGTAACGCGCGTAGCCAAAAAGCCACTTACCTAGTGATCCTTTTTGTTATCCAGCTGCAAAATAAGTGTTTTTAATTCTGTTATCTCTTGTTTTAAGTCACTCAACGTTGGCTGATTTTTGTTCTTTACTTTTGAGCGCTCTTCTTCCATCACATTAACCACAATGCCAATGACCATGTTGAGAAAGGCGAATGCGGTAAAAAAGATAAAGGTCATGTAGTAAATCCAGCTATAAGGATAAATTTCCATCGTCTCATATTGAATGTCGGTCCAATCTTCAAACGTCATCACCCTAAAAAGTGTTAGCATCGATATCGCGATGTCACCCCATAATTTAGGGTTAATGGTATTAAACAAAAAACTACCAACAGCCGCATAGATATAAAAAATTATAAACATCAACAACACGACATAGCCTAATTGCGGCATGGCCTTAACCAGTGAGTTAATGAGTATTCTAAGTTCAGGCACAACAGAAACCATTCTTAAAACACGAAACACTCTCACTAATCTAGCCAGTAAAGCCATTTCAGAATCATTTATCGGGATAAGGCTGATAACAACAACTAGCGTATCGAAGATATTCCAAGCTGATTTAAAAAAGTTTATTTTCTTTTCTTCTGTCAGAAAGCGTAACGAAATTTCAAATAAGAAAAAAAGTGTGATGAAAGTATCGAGCAGTGAGGTAATAGAAATAGCTGTATTTGAAAGCGGGAAAGTCTTAGCGCCAATTTCAAGTGCAGAAATTATAATGACACAGATAACACTTAATTCGAAAAATTTATTGTTTTTTAACTGGGTGAATGCAACTTTAGTTTTCTGATACATTGGGATAACTTTAATCATGGATTATGGGGATATTTAACCTCGGATTATAAGCCTTTTGTTACGCTCTTGGCTAAGTTTTTAGTGAAATTTTTAGTAAAGTTTTAGTAACTATTTATGTTGAAATAACAGCCATTTTTCTGGATAAATTGTCGAGGTCGTACAGCTCTAATGTTAAAGTAAGACAATATAATAAAATATAACACAATATAATAAAACATAAGACAATGTAAGATAAGGTAAAAATCAATTACCCTTTGCATTGTTAGTAGAATAGTAAAATGCTATAACTACCAACCACATATACTTTTATCAATTGAAATAATAGATTATAACTATATGAGCAAACATAAGCATTCACTTGGTAGTAAACAATCAGCGTATTTTAAGGTGTTATGGATGACGGTTCCCAACCGAACGTTGTTAGTATTTTTCTTGATTTTATTTACAAACCTATTCGTCGGCTTTACTGCGCAAAGTCAAAATCAAAATCAAAACAAAAACCAAGAACCAAACCAATTCGTCGATAAAAATTTTGGTCAGCAGCTATCGACAATCGAAGCCATGGTGGATCAACACCAAGCTTTAGATTTAATCACCTTACTCAGTGCAGACAAAACCTTATCAACCTTAGATAAACTTTCCGTTTTAGCCAGTCAAAGTAGAATATATCATCAATTAGGCCAACTTGAGCACGCCATTGAAACGGCCCAAAAAGAGCAGCAACTTGCCAATGAATTTGACTTAAAAAGGCTTGCTGCTAATGCTTATAAAAGAGTGGGCGTTTATGCCTATTATAACGGTAAAAATCGCTTGGCTTTATACTCATACCAACAAGCACTTAATTACTACCTTACTCTCGACGAGCCTATTGCCCAAGCCAACTTATACAACAACATTGCTTTGGTTTATGGTAGAACAGCCCAAAATGAACTTGAGCTAGCGATATATCAGAAAATTCAACCTATTTATCAGAAGTTTGGCAGTAAAAAAGATCAACTTGACGTCTTAAATAATATTGCCAATTTGCATTTACGCTTAAAGCGCTACGATGCATCAATTCAAATGTTTTATGACATTATAGAAAAACGCAAAGAAATTTCAGATAAAATTGGGTTAGCAATGGCGTATAGTGATTTAGGCTCCTCCTATAAGTATGCTGGCGATTATCAACAAGCTGAACACTTCATGAAATTGGCACTTAGTTTACATCGTCAAAATAAAGATGATTATAATGCTGCGTCTACATTACATAACTTGGCCGAACTTAATAATGATCTTCACAACATCGACCAAGCGATAACTTATGCTAAGGAAGGTATTAACTTAAGTCTTGAACAGGGACACAACAATGCCTATCTGGGGGCAAAATATAGCTTAGCTACCGCTTATTTTTATCAAGGAAAGTATGATCTAGCATTGCAGCATCTTGAACAATCTACTGAAGTGATCAACCAAATCGGCAATAAAGAACAACTTAAGCACAACTTATCACTACAAGCCCTTATATATGCAGCGCAACATCATCCGTTTAAAGCCGTTAAAAGCCTACGTGATTTTATGCAAACACAACTTGAATTAGCCAATAACCAACTTAACTCTCAATTGGCTATTTTTGATTCTGAGCAACTAAAGCAACAAGTTGAGCAGTTAAAGCAACAAAAACGTTTACAAGTACTGGAAATGAGCCGTTCGTCACAAGTGCGTATTATGATTATGATTATGATTATTGCCAGCTTACTGATTGGTTTTTTAATTGCACGTCGACTAATAGAGCGGCGCTCAAAGCAAGCACTTGAGTCAAAAGTCAAACAAAGAACCACCGAGCTCGAATATTTAATGCAAGAGCTACAAAGTGCTAACAAGATCAAAAGTCAATTTTTAGCGAACATGAGTCATGAAATTAGAACACCTTTAACCACAGTTATTGGTCAAGCTGAGGCGATAATGAGTGGTGATGTTGAAGATGAATTTATTGGTAAAGAAGTTAAAATTATTCATGGCAATAGCTTACATTTACTTGAACTGACGAACAACATTCTCGATTTAAGTAAAATTGAAGCCAATAAAATAGAACTTGAAATACAAACACAAAACTTGCACGACATTTTGCAAGAACTCGCGAATATGTTCAGCTTACAAGCAAGTTCTAAAGGCTTAACTTTTGACATTATTCATTGCTTGCCTGAGCCTTTTTTAATCGAGATGGATGGTTTTCGAGTTAAACAAATCTTGATCAACTTATGCGCTAATGCCGTTAAGTTCACCCCAAGAGGACATGTAGAATTAAACATTAGTCAAAGCAAAGGTAATTTGATATTTAAAATTACCGACAGTGGCATCGGCATGAGTAGTTCGCAGCTGCAAAGCCTATTTGAAAGCTTCACCCAAGGGGATAGTAGTATTAGTCGACGCTTTGGTGGTACCGGCTTAGGCTTATGTTTATCAGACCAGTTAGCTAAAATCATGGGCGGTAAAATTGAAGTTGAAAGTGAGTTAAATCAGGGCAGTGTTTTTGCCTTTAGCTTACCTTGTACAGCCAATTTCAGTGAGCAATGCGGTGAAAGTAAAATATCGTCCACCGAAGTTACTATTGAGGAAGAACACCCAAAATTGCAGGGCACCATTTTACTGGCGGACGATCACAACGATAATCGACGACTCATTGCTCGGTTATTAGCGTCATTGGGGCTAGAGGTGTTAACTGCCCGTAACGGTTTAGAAGCAGTCGCTTTATTTGAACAACACCAACCGACGTTAATTTTAATGGATATTCAAATGCCAGAAATGGATGGTATCGAGGCATTTAATATTTTGCGGCAAAAGGGCTGTAAAACGCCGATTATTGCCTTAACGGCAAACGCCATGTCGCATGAAATAACGCATTATTTATCCTTGGGCTTTAATGGCCATTTATCTAAACCTATTGAACGAAATATTTTTATACCAACCATTATAAAATTTTATGACGGTAGTCTTTCGCACGAAAAAGCCAGTGAAATTTTTAATAACCTTGATATGTCAGACTTAGTGCAAAAATTTAAATCAAACCTAGTGTTAGAGCAACAAGATTTAGTCTTACACATTAATAATAATGACTTGGATCAACTGGGCAGACTGTCGCATCGCATTGCTGGTGCCGCGCAAATGTTTGGCTTTGCTGAGCTATCTAAATGTGCCCTGCAATTAGAAACAGTGATTAAAAATAATCCAAACAATCAAAACTCGAGTGTTAGTCATCACACCCAAGAATTATTGAATGAGATAGACCAAGTGCTATGGTAAAACGTAACTAAATAAGCTTTGCTATGTAAATTAAAGGTTATTTTTTAATTATTAAGTTGTGTTTTATTGTTGATTAAATGTTGGTGTTATATCTGGTTAAAGCAACAAAATAAATCAATGACCTAGAGCGTTGTTAGTCGAATACTAAAATGCTATAACTAGCGGCTAAATAATATATTTATCAATTGAAATAATAGACTAAAGCTAAATGAGCACAAAGAATAATTTACTTGTTAGTAAAAAACACGCGTATTTTAAGCTGTCATCGAAAGTAATTTTCAAGCGAATATTGTTATTACCTTTATTCATTTTATTGACCAATTTGTTCACCAGTTCTGCGGTGCACAGTCAGAACCAAAGTCAATATATAGGTAAAAACTTTGGCCAGCAGCTATCGATAATCGAAGCCATGGCAGACAAAAAACAAGCTTTGGTTTTAATTACCTCGCTCAGTACAGATAAAACCTTATCTACCTTAGATAAAATCTCGGTTTTAGCTAGTCAAAGTAGAATACTTCATCAATTAGGTCAACTTGACCATGCCATTGACGTTGCCCAAAAAGAGCAACAACTTGCTCAGGAATTTGACTTAAAACAACTTGAAGCTGACGCCTATAAAAGAGTGGGAGTTTATGCCTACTATAAAGGTAAATATGCTTTGGCTTTACATTCATATCAGCAAGCACTTAATTATTACTTTATCCTCGATGAGCCCATTGCCCAAGCAAATTTGTATAATAATATTGCCTTAGTTCATGCAAAAACCAGTGAGTTTGAAAGTGCGCTGTTGAGCTATCAACTAGCGGAAAAAATATATCAAAAATTTGGTAATGAAACCGATAAAATTGATGTGAAATTTAATATTGCCGACTTTCATTTAGAGCTAAAACGCTACGATATAGCGATATCTATGTATCTGGACGTAATAGAAAGTCGGATAAAAATTTCAGATAAAAAAGGTATCGTTATGGCATATAGTGATATAGGCAAGGCTTACAAATATGCCGGTGATTATGAAAAAGCTGAGTACTACATGACACTGTCGCTTAACTCTTCCCGTAAAAATAAATATGATTTTTATACTGCGACAGTGTTATATCACTTAGCCGAACTACATAACGACCTTTATAATATCGACCAAGCTATAGCTTATGCCACAGAAGCTCTTCGCTTAAGTATTGAGCAAGAACACGACACTGCTTATGTAGCTGCATTATATAGTTTAGCTAAAGCCTATTTTTATCAAGGGAAATATGACTTGGCATTAGAATATACTGAGCGTTCAAGTGAAATGGCTGAAAAGAGGGATCATAAAGATCAAATGCAATATAACCTTTCACTACAATCACTTATATATGCCGCGCAGCATGAAAACTTTAAAGCAGTTAAAAGTCAACGTGATTTTTTGCAAGTAAAATTTGAGTTAGATAATAACGAACTTAATTCAAAATTAGCCTTATTTAACTCTGATCAATTAAAACAAGAAGTAGAACAATTAAAGCAACAAAAACGTTTACAAGCACTCGAAGTAGAGCAGTCTTCACAAACGCGTATTATTATAATTATTGTGGTTATTGCCATATTAATGATTGGTTTTTTAATTGCACGTCGACTAATAGAGCAGCGTTCAAAGCAAGCACTTGAGTCAAAAGTAAAACAAAGAACCACCGAACTCGAATATTTAATGCAAGAGTTGCAAAGTGCTAATAATATTAAAAGTCAGTTTTTAGCGAACATGAGTCATGAAATTAGAACACCATTAACCACAGTTATTGGTCAAGCCGAAGCGATAATGAGTGGTGATGTTGAAGAGGAGTTTATTGGTAAAGAAGTTAAAATTATCCATGGTAATAGCTTACATTTACTCGAACTGACTAACAACATTCTAGATTTAAGTAAAATTGAAGCCAACAAAATAGAACTTGAAATACAAACGCAAAATTTGCACAATATTTTGCAAGAACTCGCGAATATGTTCAGCTTGCAAGCAAGCTCAAAAGGTTTAACTTTTAAAATTATTCATTACTTGCCAGAGCCCTTTTTGATCAAGATGGATAGTTTTCGAGTTAAACAAATTTTGATCAACTTATGCGCTAATGCGGTTAAATTCACCCCAAAAGGGCATGTAGAATTAAACATTAGTCAAAGTGAAAATAACTTAATGTTTAAAATTACCGACAGTGGCATAGGTATGAGCAGTTCGCAGCTGCAAAGTATATTTGAAAGCTTTACCCAAGGGGATAGCAGTATTAGCCGACGCTTTGGTGGTACAGGCTTAGGACTTTGTTTGTCAGACCAGTTAGCCAAAATTATGGGCGGTAAAATTGAAGTTGAAAGTGAGCTAAATCAGGGCAGTGTTTTTGCTTTTAGTTTACCTTGTACAGCCAGTTTCAGTGAGCAATGCCGTGAAAGTAGCATATCGTCTACCAAAGTCACTGTTGAAGAAGCCGCTGCGCCATTACAAGGCACCATTTTACTGGCTGAAGATCACAAGGATAATCGACGACTTATTGCTCGATTATTAGCGTCATTGGGGCTAGAGGTGTTAACCGCCCGTAACGGTTTAGAAGCGGTCGCTTTATTTGAACAACACCAGCCGACGTTAATTTTAATGGATATTCAAATGCCAGAAATGGATGGTATCGAAGCGTTTAATATTTTGCGGCAAAAGGGCTGTAAAACGCCGATTATTGCCTTAACGGCAAACGCCATGTCGCATGAAATAACGCATTATTTATCCTTGGGCTTTAGTGGCCATTTATCTAAACCCATTGAACGAAATGTTTTTATACCAACGATTACAAAATTTTACGATGGCAGTTTTTCGTACGAAAAAGCCAGTGAAATTTTTAGTAACCTTGATATGTCAGACTTAGTGCAGAAATTTAAATCAAACTTGGTATTAGAGCAGCAAGACTTAGTGTTACACATTAATAATAATGACTTGGAACAACTGGGCAGACTGTCGCATCGCATTGCTGGAGCTGCGCAAATGTTTGGCTTTGCGGAGCTATCTAAATGTGCCCTGCAACTAGAAATAACCATTAAAAGCAATCAAAAAAATCAAAGTTTGGTGATCAATCATCACACCCAACAATTGTTGAATGAAATAGACCAGGTGCTATGGTAAGCGGTATTTAAGCAAGCTTATGGGGAGTTAAACTGTGTTTCTAAGGGGGTGTTTAAGTCTGACGCTTTGTTAAATGTGAGCGCTAATGACGGCGAATAGCTTTGAATCACAACTATAATTTGTCACCAGCCCCGACATGTCAGCCAACATTTGTTATGTGATTCTATTGCTCTTAAAGCGCTATTGTTGCGACTGCGCTATCAAGTCTACTATTTTAATTTTATGTTGGTTGGCAAGCTCAATCCTACTAAGTAACCTTTTGCTATACTCAAGTAAACTAAAGCTAAGCAAACTAAAGCCAAGAAAAAACCCTTAGAACTTAAGTTTACCCATCAAGATGTCTTTATACATAACCCAGTCACCTAACAGGCTATACCAAGGATAAGTGAAGGTCGCTGGTGTATTTTTCTCAAAGAAAAAATGACCAAGCCAAGCAAAGCCATAACCTAGAAAAGGTAAGGTCCAGAGCAATATCCAAGCAGCATTAATCAAGACATAGGCCAGAGTAATTATAATTAAACTAGAGCCAATAAAATGTAACCGTCTGCAGGTAATATTTTCATGTTGGCTTAAATAAAACGGATAAAACGACTTGAAATTTTTATATTTTTTAACGGCTGTATTTGTCATGAAAATCACCTAATTTATTTTGCTGAGCAATACTTTTAAGCCGATTAAAATCATAGCGCCACCAAGTACACGGTCGATCCAATGGCCTAAGCGTTGAAATTTTTCATTAACACTTGGCCGAGAAAGTAAAACCACCACAGTAGAAAACCACAGCAGTTGTAATATCATCATCCATATACCGTAAATAACCAAGTGTAATAGTGGTAAATTCGGTGATAAAACCACAGTAAACAAGGCTACAAAATATATTGGCGCTTTTGGGTTTAAGGCATTGCATAAAAACCCTTTCGCAATTGCGCTTAAATGGGTGTGTTTTTTCAGCACTTTTTGCTCGCTGGCTTTGCCAATAGGGTCAAGGTTACTGACCGGTTTAGCGCTTAAACCTTGCACACCTAAGTAAATTAAATAACCACCACCGATAATTTTTATCGCCCACAATGCGGTTGTTGAGTTAGCGATAACAGCAGCTAAACCTAGCGCAGAATAAATAATATGCACCGACAAGCCCAATGCAATACCAATACTGACCATAAAACCTGTTTGTTTGCCGTTAGACAAAGTTTGTTGCGACACCAAAACAAAATCAGGCCCTGGTGATGCTGCCGCCAACAAATGTATGGAGGTTATTAATAGTAAGCCTTGCATTAAATCCATGAGTATTCCCTAAACAGCCACCTTAAAAATATTCTCGTAAAATAGCCTAAAAAGCGACTAATAACACCTATATCGATAACATGAACAAAACTCATTACTAAATTAACACTGCTAAAATATAGCTGCAAATATTAGTTTAGAAAGCAGACTTATTGATAAAAACACTCATTTGTATTAAACACTTTATAGCGTTGGGCATTTTTTAGGTGCCACTTCAGTCCATCAAGCGCTAAGCCGGCGCTTAATGTGATGGGCCGAATATGTATGGCCAAGTTAATTTCATCTAGACGACATAATGAACGACAACAGAGCAATTAAAACGGATAGATCGTCAGAGATTAATTTGGTTGAAGTTCAGCACAATTTGGCGTTTTTCGCTAAATCTGTCTAGATATTGCGATTTTATGCCATTGGTAAGAGTTAATAAAAACTCGTATGTTACAGTGCAGGTATTATTTAATATTATTGCCAAGAATACTGAAACTCTATTACACGTACTTGGCCAATAAGTAAGGAAATCTGATGAGCAGTTGAGGTTTTATCAGCTATAAAATAAGACTAAGTTATTACTTATATTGAGAAGTTTTATGATGAAAGATGTAAAAAATGAAGTTACGGATGAAATTAAAGCAAAACTATTGTATTGGCGTAATATAAAAAGTAAGAGAAATAAAACCCTGCTCATTGTTTTTCTTTTAAGCTTGGTTGGCTTAAAGGTATTTACCACAGTGTTAACTTTTGAGTGGTTAGCGGGTTTATTTAACTCGGTATAAAGTAAGGTTTAAAATAGATGAGTAATTGCACAACTTAGGTGGCCTTAGTTGTGCTTACTGAGCCTTATTTAAGTCAGGTATATTTAAGTCAGATATATTTAACTCAGATATATGTACCGATGAATTTATATCAAGTTGATTATTTGCTGTTAAAGAAACTTAAGCGGTTATTCAAGATGATTAACTCGAGTTAATTAAACAATAGACCTCGAAAGTTTTTTAAACATGTAAGGCAATATAAATGCTGATCAACTTGTCACTAGGGGAGTAACTCGCTATTTTGATAGCGTTAATTATTTTAGCTAGTTTTTATTTTAACTTATTTAACTTATTTAATTTCAGCTGAGCTTAATTTTATACTCAAATAGGTGCTAGCAGCCTAAGGAATATAGTGACTTCAAAATTACCCCGATGGGTAGAATACGGTGCATTTGTGCTTGCTTTAGTGGCAGGACTTATTAATGCGGTTGGATTGTTAGGCTTTAAACATCAATCTATTTCGCATTTATCTGGCACGGCTACACTGCTTGGCACAGGAGTCGTAAACTCAACATTTACTGATGCTTTTCATTTACTGCTTATTCTATTTAGCTTTTTAATGGGGGCGGGTATATCGGGTTACTTTATTCATGGTGGGGCCTTAAAATTAGGCCGCAATTATAGTGGTTTGCTTTACCTAGAAGCGGCATTGCTTTTTGGCGCTATTTATTTCTTAACCAAAGATTCTTTAAATGGCCATTATTTGGCCTCAGCAGCGTGTGGATTGCAGAATGCCTTAGCCACTACTTATAGTGGTGCGGTGATCAGAACAACTCATGTCACCGGTATTTTTACTGATTTGGGTATTATGTTAGGTGCAAAATTAAGGGGCGATACATTTGATAATAGAAAGGCATTATTATTTCTGTTAATTATTATAGGATTTATTGTCGGTGGGGGCTTAGGTACTTATTTATTTAGTTTGTTTAAATTTTATGCGCTATTTGTACCCGCAGGTATTTGTATTTTATTAGCCTTAATCTATTCAATTTATAATGCTAATGCCCAAGCTAAGAGCTAGCACTTTTACCATTTTTTCAGGTTACCAAGGTAGGTGGTAAATTTATCACTAGTATATTAGCTCGCTTTATCGACACTTCAGCAGATTGTGTTGTTACTAAGGTGGAGTTATCGATGAAAGACCCCATATCAACTTATGTGAGTATAAAATCATCGTGCTAGCTTTCATATAGGAGAAGTAATGCAAGACTTGAAGCAACAATTAGATTTTATTTTAGAGTTAGACCGTCTTAAAGCTGTCTACCGAAAAGTGATGGTAAAGTCGGATAAAAATAGACCAGAAAACAGTGCTGAGCATAGCTGGCATATTGCCATGATGGCGCAAACCTTACATGTTTATGCCGCAGAGCCAGTCAATGTTGCTCGAGTTACCAGCATGTTACTTATTCATGACATAGTAGAAATTGATGCCGGCGATACTTTTGCCTTTGCAGCACAAGCCGAACTTGATGCACAAGAAGCAAAAGAGCTTGCAGCGGCAAAGCGTATTTTTGGTTTGTTGCCTGAACAGCAATGCTCAGAAATGTTAAACTTGTGGCTAGAGTTTGAAGCGGCAGAAACAACCGATGCTAAATTTGCCAAAGCAATGGATCGGGTCTTACCTTTACTGCAAAATATGAAAAATGACGGAGGGAGTTGGGCTAAGCATAATGTTAGCCGATCTGAAGTTATTTCCCGTAACAATCTCTTAGATGGTTTAGCCCCAAAATTATGGATTTATGTTGCTGAGCAAATTGATTTTGCCGTAGAAAAAGGCTGGTTACGCAACGCGTAGCGGTAATAAAACTTCTAGGTGTGTAGAGCAATGCCTTAGCTGCTTGTTAATATATAAGTCAACAAACAGCTAAGCTTCTATCTTTTAAATTTAAGAATATGACCTTTGAAGTCTTGTTTAATGTAATCGGTATGCTCAGGTTTAATATGGGTAGAGCTAAAACCAAAATCTAGCATTTTTGTACTTAATTTAGTTTTGCGCCCGCGACCCGGATCAACAAGAATAACTTCACAACTTTTGTTTGCATGGGCTTGGATGAAGTTGGCAAGCAATTCAATATGTTCATTTTCATATAGTAGGTCACTACCTATGATTAAATCAAAAAGTCCTAAGCTATCTTGTTTATTTGACCAATTAGTTTGCTCATAGTTAATCGGACCGTCTTGATTAAGCAGGGTGTTTCTCAGTAAAAATTTCCCTACTTCGGGGTGGTAATCTGTTGCGGTTATATCCGCTTTTTGTTTGTTTAATAGTAAGCTACTAAGCGCTATGCCACAGCCTACTTCTAATACCCGTTTTGTGCCAACGGGGTATTGCGAAATAAAATGTGCCAGCACTAAGCTTGATGGCCAAATAACACCAAATAAAGACCAAGTTGCCGATGAAATGCCTAAGTTTTGGGCGATGTCTTCAGGGTCATAAAATTCTTGTTTATCACGTAAGGTACAAAGATGGATATCAGTGTTACCAAACTCGATGGTTTGATAACTGTAACGAAGGTTTGTCATTGTGCTGCCTAGGTAGGCGCGGAGCCAAGTCTCTTAAGACAAATGACAAAGTGCGCGAGTCGGCTAAGAGTACAGTGTTTAGCTTAAATGACAATATATTTCGTGCGCTATAATTTAGCTGATATAGCTTTTTTGTCGCGAATTTTCTTTGCGACTAAACGATAAAATGCTAAATCATATTAAAATGTTTAGACGTCTATACGTTTAGAGGTTGACATAGCTAGCAATCCAAGTCACATTGTAGTTAGATATAAATGGTAAAGAGCAATATTTTTTTTCAGCGTTATTTTATTACTATTACAGATATAACGAATTACCCGACATTAGGTTATTACTATGCCCATAAAAATCCCCGATGAATTGCCCGCTTTAACGATTTTAGACAAAGAAAATATTTTTGTTATGTCTGAACGTCGCGCTGCAGATCAAGAAATTCGCCCAATGGAAGTGGCTATTCTTAACCTAATGCCCAATAAAATTGAAACTGAAGTGCAAATTCTGCGCATGTTGGCCAATACACCATTGCAAATTAATGTTGAATTTGTCCGCATACATGCCAATGAATCTAAGAATACGCCGCAAGCACATCTAGATAATTTCTACCGCTTATTCGACGATATAAAACATAAACAATATGACGGTTTAATTATTACCGGTGCGCCGCTGGCGTTGTTGGATTATCAGCAAGTAACCTTTTGGGACAAAATTTGTCAAGTGTTTGACTGGGCAGAAAAAAATGTGACTTCAACCATGTTTTCATGTTGGGCAGCACATGCAGCGCTTTATCATCATTATGGTTTGAAGCGACATTTGCGTAAAAAAAAGCTCTCTGGCGTCTACCACCACCATTGTTTAAAACCAGAAGAGCAGTTAACCCGAGGCTTCGATGAAAGTTTTAATGTGCCTCATTCTCGCTATGGTTATATCGATAAATCGGATTATCAAACACTGGAACATCTAGAAATATTGGCGGAGTCAGCTGAGGCAGGGGTGTATTTATCTGCGAGTAAAAATAAGCAGCAAGTCTACCTTACCGGCCATCCAGAGTATGACGCAACCACCTTGAGTGAAGAGTATTTTCGTGACCTTGAAATGGGCCGTACCACGTCAATGCCTGAGCATTATTTTACTGAAAATGATCCCCATTCAACCACAGCAAACACCTGGCGCAGCCATGGTAGTTTGCTTTTTACCAATTGGTTAAATTATTACGTTTATCAAATTACGCCGTATCAATTAGATGCAAACCATATTAAAGCCATCCATCCAGGGAAATCTCGTGTCTAAGCAAGTAAATACTCAATCAAAAGCACCTGTGGTGCAGTCAGTTTCTTATGGCCGATTACAAGCCGAATTAAAAAAGCGCATTCTTATTTTAGATGGTGCTATGGGCACTATGATCCAAGCGTATAAATTTGAAGAGCAAGATTATCGTGGCGAGCAGTTTGCTGATTGGCATAGCGATGTTAAAGGTAACAACGATTTGTTGGTGCTGACTCAACCTGAGGTTATTAAAGCTATTCACCGCGAATACCTTGTTGCCGGTGCTGACATTCTTGAAACCAATACTTTTAACGCCACCACTATTGCCATGTCTGATTACGATATGGCGGAGTACAGTGCTGATATTAATTTCGCGGCGGCGCAATTAGCACGTGAAGTGGCTGATGAATTCACCGCGAAAAATCCAGATAAACCCCGTTTTGTGGCTGGCGTGTTAGGGCCAACAAACCGCACTTGTTCAATTTCCCCTGATGTTAACGACCCAGCGTATCGTAATGTCACCTTTGATCAGCTCAAAGACGCTTACATTGAATCGACCAACGCCTTGATTGACGGCGGCAGTGACATCATTTTAATTGAAACAATATTTGATACCCTCAATGCTAAAGCCGCTATATTTGCTGTTGAAACCGTCTTTGAAAGTCGCGGTGAACGTTTACCTGTGATGATCTCAGGCACGATTACCGATGCCTCAGGGCGAACGTTATCAGGGCAAACCACCGAAGCTTTTTACAATTCTTTACGTCACGCTAGACCGATTTCATTTGGTTTGAACTGTGCGCTTGGCCCGGTTGAATTACGCCAATATGTGGAGGAATTAAGCCATATTTCAGATGTGGCGATTTCTGCTCATCCTAATGCGGGTTTGCCTAATGCTTTTGGTGAATATGATTTTACCGTTGAAGATATGGACGAGCATGTTGCTGAATGGGCCAATGCAGGTTTTTTAAATATTATTGGTGGCTGTTGTGGCACCACACCAGCGCATATTAAAGGCATGGCTGATGCCGTAGCGAATATCGCACCTCGAGAAATTAAAGCGAAAGAAATAGCTTGTCGATTATCCGGCTTAGAAGCACTGACCATTAAAGACGATAGCTTGTTTGTTAACGTAGGTGAGCGTACTAATGTGACAGGATCTGCGGTTTTTAAACGCTTAATTACCGACGAAAATTACGATCAAGCCATCGCAGTAGCCTTGCAACAAGTTGAAAACGGCGCACAGATTATCGATATCAACATGGATGAAGGCATGTTGGACTCACAAGCAGCCATGGTTCGATTCCTGAATTTAATTGCGGGTGAGCCAGATATCGCCAAAGTGCCGATTATGTTGGACTCTTCTAAATGGGATATTTTAGAAGCGGGTTTAAAATGTATTCAAGGTAAGGGCATTGTAAATTCAATCAGTTTAAAAGAGGGTGAAGACAACTTTCGTGAACAAGCTGAACTGCTGCGCCGTTATGGTGCTGCGGTGATTATTATGGCGTTTGATGAAAAAGGCCAAGCCGATACTCGTGAACGTAAGTATCAAATTTGTCAGCGCGCTTATCATATTTTGGTCGATGAAATTGGCTATCCCGCTGAAGATATTATTTTTGATCCTAATGTTTTTGCGGTTGCTACTGGCATCGACGAGCATAACAATTATGCGCGTGATTTTATTGAAGCGGTAGGTGACATTAAGCAAAACTTACCCCATGCCATGATTTCTGGTGGTGTCTCTAATGTCTCGTTCTCATTTCGCGGCAATAACCCAGTGCGCGAAGCGATACATGCGGTTTTTCTTTATCATGCGATAAAAAATGGTATGGACATGGGTATAGTTAATGCCGGCCAGTTAGCGATTTATTCTGATATCCCCGACAACCTGCGTTTAGCCGTTGAAGACGTGATACAAAACTCTGATGATGGTGCTACTGAACGCCTACTCGATGTGGCACAAGAATATCGTGGCCAAGCGGGTAGTCAAAATAGCAAAGCTGATTTAACCTGGCGTGAATTAGAAGTGAATAAGCGCCTAGAATATTCGCTCGTTAAAGGTATTAATGAGTTTATTCTTGAGGACACTGAAGCCGCTAGATTAGTCGCTAAACGGCCATTAGATGTTATCGAAGGGCCGTTGATGGACGGCATGAATGTGGTCGGTGATTTATTTGGTGCTGGCGAAATGTTTTTACCGCAAGTGGTAAAATCTGCCCGCGTCATGAAACAAGCGGTCGCACATTTAAACCCTTTTATTGAAGCAGAAAAAACTGAAGTAAGATCTAACGGTAAAATATTACTGGCAACGGTGAAAGGTGATGTTCATGACATAGGTAAAAATATCGTTGGCGTGGTTTTACAGTGTAATAATTACGAGATTATCGACTTAGGTGTGATGGTGTCATGTGAAGAGATTTTACGTGTTGCCCGTGCTGAAAAGGTCGATATTATTGGTTTGTCAGGGTTGATCACTCCCTCACTTGACGAAATGGTGCATGTTGCTAAAGAAATGAAGCGCCAAGAATTTAACTTACCCTTGCTTATCGGTGGCGCTACAACCTCTAAAGCGCATACCGCCGTTAAAATTGAACCTCAATATCAACATCCTGTGGTTTATGTACCTAATGCTTCACGTTCGGTTTCTGTGGTAAGTACACTACTCTCTGATGAGCATAGAGCGGCTTTTGTTGAGCGCCAAAACGCTGAATACGTTAAAGTGCGTGAGCGCCATTACAAAAAAGGCCCGCGTTCAAGTTTGATTTCCTTGAAAGACGCGCGCGCCAATGCGGTGCCGATTAACTTTGATAATTATACCCCTAAGGTGCCAAATAAATTAGGTGTGACTGTACTGGATAATATCGACTTAAATATTGTTAGGCACTATATCGATTGGACGCCATTTTTTATGACTTGGCAGTTATCTGGTAAGTATCCCTTAATTCTTAAGCATGAAGTCGTCGGCGTGGAAGCAACCAAGTTATTTAATGACGCTAATGCGATGTTAGATGATGTTATTAATAATAAAAAATTAACCGCAAAAGCGGTATTTGGTTTGTTTCCAGCCAATCGTGAGCAAGATGACTTACAACTTTACACCGACGACTCGCGTACTGAACCTTTAATGAAATTACACCAATTACGTCAACAAAGTAAAAAGCCTACGGGCCAATATAATCGTTGCTTAGCCGATTATGTCGCTGATAAAGCCTCAGGCGTTGATGACTACATTGGTGCTTTTGCCGTATCGGCTGGTTTTGGTGTTGAGGCGTTAGTGAAAGCCTTTAATGCCGATCACGATGATTATAATAGTATTTTAATTAAAGCGGTTGCCGATAGACTAGCTGAAGCCAGCGCTGAATATTTACACCAGCAAATTCGCAAAGAATATTGGGGCTACGCGCCAGATGAAACCTTGGATAACGATAGTTTAATTCGTGAAAGATATCAGGGTATTAGACCTGCGCCAGGTTATCCTGCCTGTCCAGAACACACAGAAAAAGGCTTGCTTTGGACCTTACTTAATGTCGAAGAAAACATTGGTATGGACTTAACCTCAAGTTTTGCTATGTGGCCTGGTGCCGCGGTAAGTGGTTGGTACTTCGCGCATCCAGAGTCTAAATACTTTGCTGTGGCAAAAGTGGCACAAGACCAAGTTGAAAGTTATGCCGCACGTAAAGAAATGACCATGCCACAAGCTGAACGTTGGTTGTCGGCTAATTTAGATTATGAACCTTCGTAAACTATAAATTATAAGCTTTAGCTTGAAGTGACGAGGGGAGATGTTTTATTAGCCTATCTTATAGCGTAGAAGTAACAGCGCAGAAGTAATAGCAAAGATAAGATAATAAATAAACGGTATAAAAGCTAAAAAGCGCTATAGCAAGACAAGCTATAGCGTTTTTTTAACATTGGCTATCAGCGTTATCTTTGGACAAGATAATGTCGTAAGATTCAGGTCATTGTGTACTTAATTCACGTTATACAATAACGCCCCCCTTAAGTGAACCTATGTTGGAGTTAAATTACTTTCAGCAATAATGTAGCTTTGATGATATCAATAGTTATATTGAGTGACACTATCTCAACAAGCAGACTCAGCTAAGGCAAGTGTTTCATCAGTGATGGTGGTTGAGCTAAGTTGAATTTTAAGTCGTCAGATTCAGATTCAGATTTAGTGAGCGGTTGTTGGACTGAAAATGTTGCACTGAAAAAATTAACGACTTTTTTGTGCATTTAAAGTGCTGACTATTGCTTTAACGCTAGTGCTTCTGCTCGCTAATTGCCGTTATTTCGCATCAACTAGGTGAATCAGAGGTTTAAATTCTTAGCAGGCGTTATCGAGATAACACGGCTCCATTTTGTATGGCCAATCTCATGGGGTAAATAAACCTGTAAAACGATTGTCATGATAGCTAAAGAATATTTTGTGAGATGTTAATAAACATTAAATTTACTCTTTCTAATTATTTAAAATTGTGAAATATTGTTCAGCAGATATTACTGAGAAGTTTGCATAATATTGTTAGGGTTTCAATCTACTTAGAATGATTAAAATGGGGTTAACTTATTATGTTTGAATTGCTTTATACCAGTATCTCTCCTGCAGGCCTATCAGAGGTCGAATTAATGGGTATGCTAAAACAGTGGCGATTAAAAAACCAAGCGCTCGATATAACCGGAATGCTGTTATATCACGACCGTGAGATCATGCAAATTCTAGAAGGAGAAGAAGATAAAGTTAAAGCACTGTTTCAAACTATTCTTATGGATAATCGACATAGAAGTATTGAAGTGATCTATGAAGGGAATATCAAAGATAGAGCTTTTGGTGAATGGTCAATGGCATTTAAGCTACTTGACGAAAATATCATCAAAATGATTTCAGCTGGTTATGAGGAATTTAACCTAAAAATGTCTCCTA
Source organism: Colwellia sp. MB3u-4 (assembly GCF_014077065.1). NCBI lineage: Bacteria > Pseudomonadati > Pseudomonadota > Gammaproteobacteria > Alteromonadales > Colwelliaceae > Colwellia > Colwellia sp. MB3u-4. Next base: position 39,043 of record NZ_JACGVE010000072.1, read on the forward strand.
TTACCATGATTAAAGAGAATCCGAACCGTGGTAAGAAAACATTTTTATCCTTACGAGACATGCTTTAAAGTAAAATGAGCTACTTCATATAGTCACCAGCGTTTACAGTTTGATAGCAAAAGCTCAAATTGTGGCATAACTGAAGCCGGCGTTAGCAATATAATATTTAATCAAAATCAAAATCAAAATCAAAATCTCTAATCCCTCTCAATTTTTCAACCTGAACCGTCGCTATCGTATTAAAGCGATCGTTAAACAAAGTGATTTTTATCACAATGTAGCGCATTTTGTCGCATTAGTGCCAATTGATCTAATGCTATTTTATGCCATTTACTGTGCAATAATCTCGCTAACGATGTCTGTCAAATAGGCGCTATTTAATCAGTTCAATTAACTCATGAATAGTTTTTACGGGCGATATTTTAGCGCCTAAGCCTTCCATCGATTTATGATAATTTCGAAACGGAATAAATATTTCAGTAAAGCCATGTTGGGCCGCTTCTTTAACCCGCGGCACACCACTGTCAATCGGACGGACATCACCATTTAAGCTCAACTCACCCATGATGCAGGTGGTTCTTGGGATAACAAATTCATTCAAGCTGCTTAACAATGCTGTCACTAACGCAAGATCAATACAGGTTTCTGACTCGTCTATTTTTAGACCGCCAATAATATTGAAAAATGTATCATGATAAATTTTGGTTTTGGTATGTTTGCGTAAAATTCCGGTTAACATCTTAATACGGTTCATATTGAGGCCAACACAAACGCGTTGTGGAAACTCAGCTTCGGTTTCTGTGGTGAGACACTGAATTTCTAATAATAAGTTTCGATTGCCTTTGCGAATACAAGTAATGGCTGAGCCAGGTGATTCAGTGCTCGAACCGGATAAAAATATTTCACTGGGATTATCAACACTGAGCATACCGCGTTCACACATTTTAAAAATGCCCACGGTATCAATGTCACCAAAGCGATTTTTATTCGCTCTTAAGGTGCGTATTTGGCCATCATTAGTGTCGATATGCAGTAAGGCGTCAACAATATGCACTAAGGTTTGAGGTCCGGCAATTTCATTGTTTTTATTAACATGGGCAATCAGAAACATAGTGACGTTATTTTGTTTACAGTATTGCGTTAACAACTGAGCGGCACCTTTTACCTGTGATGGTGAACCCGGGCTACCATTGGCATTGTCGGTAACTACAGCTTGAATGGAGTCAATAACGGCAAATTTGATTTTTTTTAGCTCTAGTTCTTCAATAATGGCTTCAACACTGGTTTCTGACAACAAGTACAATTCGTCTGGATTATACTCAAGCTTTAAACGCTGGACCCTATTTTTGAACTGCGAAAGCGACTCTTCGGCAGTACAATAAAGTGACGGCATTATTTTTGACATACGGGCAACTAAATCGGACAGTAAGGTAGTTTTCCCCGCGCCTGGATCACCTGATACGATATTGACAGAGCCTGTGGTAACGCCGCCACATAATACTCGGTCAAGCTCACCTATGCCGGTTAATTGCTTTTCAGCCTCAGTAGAGGCTATTTCATTAATTTTTTTAGAGCCACCGCCAGTACCACCGGCATAGCCACCGGTTGAGATACGACTTTTTGTTGGGTTTTTACTTTGGCTGGCGGGGATTTTCATCTCAGCTAAGGTATTCCATGCCCCGCATCGGCATTGTCCCTGCCAACGAGGGTAGTTCATGCCGCAATCGGTACAAACGAATTCTAATTTTGCTAACTTTGCCATTGGGCTGCCTATTGTCTAAATTTAAATTTTTTAACCTCTTGCTATGCAATCAGTCAAAATTATGACAAAACATCAAGGTGAAATGCTTAAATGCTGTTTGTCAGGAAAATTATTATGCTTTATATTCAGGGTTTTAGTTGAACTAATGTCAGTATTTAGTTTATGGTAAACAAAGTTTTTTAGTTCTACTGCTTTTAGAGCAAGTTAACAGGTATAGTTATTGCTTTGAAACAGTTAAAGATAAATTGTTTACTATTCAACGTTGAATATAGTGTTGTGGTGTTGATTTTATAACATGGTACGGATACTAAGTTAATATACGATGCGTAGTTGGCTTTATTGTAAAGATATTGAAGCGTAAATGAATAAAGATTTTTCAAAATATAAAAAAATTATTGATGAATTTAGTGGCCAAGTCTTAAACAGTGACTTTGAAACTAAATTTTATGCTGTCTCTAAGAACCTTCCGCAGACTGAACGTTTTCTGTTAAAAATGGAATTAAAACGTCTTGCTGCACCTTGTACTCGTTTGATTGATTTACGAGGTCTTGTCGATGGTGAATGTAAGATTTTTCAACATGAACAAAGGATACATTTTTTAGACAATGTGGCCAGCTTGGTTTTTACAGAAGCGTTTACGCGTTATGGCAGCTATAGTTTGGCTGTCTACGAAGCAACGATGAATACCGAAAATAACTTTCGGGTTATTTATCAAAAAGAGAAAGCTCAAGTCAGTAAAGGCTCGCCAGAAGCCAGCACTAAAGTATTTGAAAAATCACAATATCCAGCAAAATTTTATAGTTTTGGTCCTTATCATAATCGCATTGAAGAGCGGATGAATTTTGTCATCTCGATTCAAGTTACTATCGGTAATGATCGAACATTTAAATGTAGCACTTTAGATTTAAGTGTCAGTGGCTGTAAGTTCAAAGTGAATGACCTAAGGCCTATTGCTATTGGTCAAAAAATCACAATACGTTTCAGTGGCTTGGAAGACCAGTTTCAACTGATGGCTGAGAGCGACTTTACTTATGAAGTTAAAAATTTGACCGTATTGGATAACATGCAGCTAGTGGGTGTTAAAAGAGCTCATCAAGACAAGTCTGGCCCCAATAGTTTTACACAATATATGCTTAGCTTTATTCAAGAGAATAAACGTCGCTACAAAATAAATTTAGATAATACTATTAGTGCCTTGCAAGCTCGCAGTTTTGAACAATATGTGCTACCTAAATCTAATGAACTACCTGTTTTTATTGAAAAAAACAATACTAGCTTAACGCCAAAATATGCGCTGACTTGCCCTAATAACCAAGGTCTTTATCAGTATTGGCAGGATGAACAACATAATTCGACATTATTTTGTTTAATTACACCAGAACGAATCACTCGACTTAAAAAGCTGGCGCTATCTGGACAGTCGCTATTAGTGTTTAGTTTTATTCATCAAAGCCAAGGTAAGTCATATTTTTATACTGCCGATGAACTACAGCTTGGCGATGATGCTGAATTTATGACGCAATTTTTGGCTTTTGCAGCGTCAAAAGAAAACTTCTTAATTACCCAACTAGCTTTGTTGGATGTAGTGCCAAGTCGCGGCCAGTCAAATTTTACTTTATCTAATAGTATGACTGAGAAAAACGCGTATTTAAATGCGCCACTATCTAATGAGATTCAGGCATTATTGGCTAAAACACCTTATATTGTTGTGGTAAATGATGTTACACAAAATGAAAGCATTCAGGCATATCAATCCTTGTCTTATGAGGGTATTAACAGCGTTAAATTGAAAAGATTTGGTCATAAACGCTTAAGTGAAAAGTTGATAGTTGATAACATCGGCATAAACTATAGAAATAAGCGACAAGAGTTACGTTTTACTTATAAAACGCCAGTTCATGTTGAAATTAATGATGTTATTTTAACCGGTGTATCTCTTGATTTTTCTCCCTCTGGTTTGAAGGTTTCACTCGATAAAACAACCATGTTGCTCAAGGGTGACATGGTTTACTTAAGTTTCCCTAAGCTACAAAAAATAACTTCAGCGTTTGCTTTAACTGACTTACCCTATGAAGTTGTGCGGGTAAATAGTGCTAAAAATATTATTAATTTACGGGTTTTTGTTCAGCAGCATCAACATATTGGCCGTAAATTTTTTAAAGCTTTGATTGATAAAAACAGCGATAAATTAACCTCTGATGAATATGATACGTTTAGCCCCGACTTAGCCAGAGCATTGCGTAATATCTACAGTGCAAGTTCAACCGTTCCTGCGCTTGTTATGCAAACAAGCGGTAGTCGTTATAAATCAGAAGTTATTGCTGGTGGAGACTGTCATAGCAACTTAATGTCAGTAATGCAGCAATTAAGTGATGGGAATTTATATTACAACTTATATCCTATCTTGGGTCACGCGGATATAATGCCAAGCTTAAGTGTTAAGCTAAAAAAAATGCAGGAAATGGACTCGCCCAGTTGCCATGTACTTTATATTGCGCTTAAGGCTAGTGTTGACACGGTAGACAAAGCGGTCAGTATAAAATTGTCTACAGAGTTAAACAGTGAAGCATTAAAACAAGGCTTTATTCATCAGGCGCTGAAAAATGGCCAATTTTTCTGTCTGATGATAAAGCTTTCACGCGTTGGCGAACCTGACATGAGCTACCTTCATCATGAATTAAGTTATATTAGTGCTTATGCACTTCATCGCGGTAAACAAATTGAACAAAATATTTGGAGTGTTTCCGGCATTGCACAAATTTTTGATATCAGCCAAGAAGCGCTTTTTCGCTATGGTTTAACGCGCAACGCTTAACGTTTTATTGCTAAAGCTGATACCAAGTTGATTAATTAAGTGATCAGCTTTCTCATCTTAACCATTAACCATTAACCATGAGCAGATAATGAATCAAATGGCTATGACATATTAACGCTGAAAATGTTGGGGCAAGTTAGCTAAGGGCTAACGGCCCCTAAAGATCTACTTAAGCCAATGCAATAAACAATCTAGGCCTGAGGTGGTAATACAAGCATCAGCTTGCGCTAGTACTAAAGGCTTAGCGTGAAAGGCAACACCTAAGTGTGCTGCGGCCATCATGACTAAATCGTTGGCACCATCGCCCATAGCAACTGTTTGTGTCGGCGCAATATTAAATTCATTTTTCAGCTGTACTAAGCAATTTGCTTTTCCTTTTGCGTCAATAACTTCACCTAGCACTTTTCCGGTTAAAAGATTATTTTTTATTTCTAAAACGTTAGCCACAGCAGCGTCAAGTGATAACATTTGTTTTAAGTGATCGGCAAAATAGGTAAAGCCACCTGAGGCAATAGCGACGCGCCAGTGATGTTTTTTTAGTTCGCTAACTAAGGTTTCTAAGCCTTCCATTAACGGTATGTTACTGGCGACTTGTGCCAAAATATTTTCAGGCGCATGCTCAAGTTTAGCAACACGTTGATGTAAACTCTGGCTGAAATCTAACTCTCCTAACATGGCCAGTTCAGTCACTGCTGCTACTTCTTCACCAACACCGGCCAGTGCCGCTATTTCATCGATACATTCAATTTTTATGGTGGTTGAGTCCATATCCATGACCAATAAGCCAGGTATTGAAAGTGTTGGCGCATTCAGTAATAACGCCGATTCAATTTGTTCACTAATATTAAAGTTGGCGAGGCGATCTCGTGCCTGTTTAATATCCTTTACTTGTACGCCAAATCGATAGCTTGTGGCGTTATTACGTTGATTAACTTTATGCAGACAGTGCAGGGTCAATTCACACTCGCTCAGCAAATTGACTAAGGTAATAATTTTAAGATCACCAAAAACAATAAGCTCTAGGGTTTCTGCTGAACTTTTTGGGGTTGATGATTCATTATTATCAAATAAAACAAAGGCTTGTTTCGCTTTATCAAAAACAATGGCGATATTGTTCGAGCTTGAGTCAACCGGTAGCCATTGTGTTAAATTTAAGTGCTGGATATTGTCTAAAGAAACTGATTTTTTTTGGGTTGTCACGATACTGCCTTATATGAAAAACACGATTTAAAATAACTGTCCTAGTATAAAAAGTTGAAATATGGTTCTATAATGCAGTTATAGAAATATAGGAAGCAATTCGTTTGATGAAGCAAATAGAACAGCCTTTATACCCTAAATTATCACCGATTTATAATAAAATATTACAATTAGCGCTCGCTATTTTATTGTTGGTATTTTTGATGGATTTTTGGGTAACTAGTCGTGATAGTCAGCAACTACAGATCCAAGCTCATGCCAAGAAAATGGGCAAGCTTTATTTAGCACAAGCAGCAACAAGCACATTGCCTTATTTGGCGCAAAACCCTAGCCAGTTACAGCAATATACCGACAATTTAGTGCAGCAGCCGTTAGTAAAGAGTGTGCATATTTATGGTATTACTGGACAAAACATCGCCAGTTCAGAGCAAGCAGAATCTATTAATGATCTTTTTGGTCTTAGTCTGCGAAAAATCAACCAAACTGATGATGTGATCCCTTTCGTGCAGGAACTGCGCACAGATAAATTGCACGGCTATATTCGACTCTCACTCTATCGCTCAATATTAGCCGATGAACTGATTAAAAATAGCCGTGATCAATACGATATTATGCGTTTGTTGATGATGGTTGCCGGTGTTATTGGCTTTCTCTTAACCCGTGGTTTAAATCGTTTCAGCCGTCAAGGTTTCAGGCCACCTAGCCGTTAGTGTAAAGCATTTATGTTTTAATATTATGTTTTACCTAGCTTTTAGCGAAAGCTAAAACAGTGTTTATATTCGACTCCAATGCATGGGCAAGTTCACTCGCTGATTCAGAGCGTATGCCTACCAGTGCTTGAAATACTTTGATCAGCTGTAAGGGCGAATTATCTTGGCCTTGAAAACCATATAATGGCATTGACGGTGCGTCTGTTTCCAACACTAAGCTTGCTAGTGGTAGTCGCTTTATGGCTTTAATGGTTTTTTCCGCGCGTGGATAGGTAATTGTGCCGCCGATACCCAGCTTAAAACCTAAATCAATATACTGACATGCTTGCTGGTAACTACCTGAAAAAGCGTGAATAATTCCACCTTTAGTGAGGTTTTTTTGTCGTAGCATAGCGACAATATGCTGATGCGATTTTCGATGATGAACAATAATGGGTAATTGGTAAGATTTTGCTAAGGTCAGTTGTTGTTCAAAAATTTGAATTTGTTGCGCTAAATTATTTTCTGCTTGAGCAATAACGCCATCAATACCCGCTTCACCGATAGCCACAATCTCATTGCGGTGGCTTTTAACTAAGTGTTCTAAAACAGTCAGACTATCAGCATGTAAGTCATTGAGAAACCAAGGGTGAATACCTAAACACGGATGCAATGTTAGTGTTTCACTACTGTGATTTTTTGCTAGTGTTAGTGTCTTATGCCAGTTTTTAGGGCCAATGCTAGGTATAACGATATGGTGAATATTCGCTTGCTGGCATTGCTTAAGTAAGTCGGGTAAATTTGCAGAAAAAGCGTCAAAATCAAGATGACAATGGCTGTCGGTAAAGCTTAGCATGTCTGTCATTTGCTCCCCCCACTTTACGTTAACTAACCATTTTCGAAGTGTTAATTCACTTTTTTAATGAGCGAATCAACACTACCTAGAATGGCTATTTTATTTACATGCGTTCCATTACGTCAATGCCTAAAATGTCTAAACCTTGTTTAAGCGTATTGGCAATTATGTAGCTTAGTGCCAGTCGCGATTGCTGTACATCACTGGCTATATCATCTTTTAATATTGGGCAGGCTTCGTAAAAACTCATATAAAGACTGGCAAGTTCATATAAATAATTACACAGCAAGTTGGGTGTACATTCACTAATAACTGAGTCGATAACATTTTCTAGCTGCAATAACTTTAGTGCTAACGCTTTTTCTTGTGGTTCAACAATAGCAATGGCGGGTAAGTTATTATTGGCTGAAAAGTCGGCTTTAGTAAAAATACTTTGAATACGTGAATAAGCATACTGTAAGTAGGGCGCGGTAGCACCTTCAAAACTCAGCATGGTTTTCCAGTTGAAAATATAATCACTGGTACGGTTTTTTGATAAATCAGCAAACTTGACCGCGCCAATACCCACTTTTTTGGCAATTTCAGTTAAATGCTCTTCGCTGTAATCAGGGTTCTTTTCAGCGATAACAGCTTTAGCTCTAATAACGGCTTCATCAAGCAATTCAGCTAGTTTTATTGTGCCACCCGTTCGTGTCTTAAAAGGCTTACCGTCGTCTCCCATCATCATACCAAATGGGCAATGATCATAACTGACATGCTCAGGTAAGAAACCGGCTTTACGCGCCACAATTTCAACTTGCTTAAAGTGTAAAGCTTGACGAGCGTCAGTAAAAATAATAATACGATCAGCTTTTAACTTACCACTGCGGTAGCGACAAGCTGAAAGGTCGGTGGTGGCATATAAGTAACCGCCGCCAGACTTTTGCACGATAAATACTGAGGGGTCACCATCTTTGTTGGCCATTTCATTAATAAACACAACTTTAGCGCCTTGATCTTCTACCGCTATTTTTTGTGCCATGAGTTCATCAATAACGTTTGATAAATCATTGTTATAAGCACTTTCACCCATAATATCTTTACGGGTTAAGGTCACGTTGAGTTTTTGATAAATCTCTTCGCTATGGCTAATTGAAATATCAATAAATTGTTGCCAAAGTTTTGCACAATGGCCATCGCCACTTTGCAGTTTTACGACGTAATCACGAGCACGATCAGCAAAGCCGTCTTCGTTATCAAAACGCACTTTCGCTTCACGATAAAAGTTTTCTAGATCTGATAGGGCCGTTTCAGCTACTTCATCAGCCGCCAACTTATCGCTTAAATGGGCTAATAACATACCAAACTGTGTACCCCAATCACCCATGTGATTTTGGCGGATAACATGTTCACCACGAAACTCAAGCGCGCGCACAACGGCATCACCAATAATGGTTGAGCGTAAATGCCCTACGTGCATTTCTTTTGCCAGGTTAGGAGCAGAGTAATCAACGACAACATTTTGAGGCTTTATTGCTTGTATTACGCCTAAATTTTTGTCATTTGATATTGCATTTAATTGCTTTGCTAACCAGCTTTTGTCTAAATGAATATTAATAAAGCCAGGGCCGGCTAATTCAACTTTTTCAGCGATACCGGTTAAGTCCAGGGCGGCAACTACTTTAGTTGCCAGTTCACGTGGATTGGTTTTTAATTTTTTAGCCGCACCCATGACACCATTAGCTTGGTAGTCACCAAAATTTGCTCGGTTAGATAAACTTATCGCAGGGTTTGTGCCTTCTGGTAAACCTGCCGCTGTCATGGCTGCGCTAACTTTTTCATTCAGGATGTTGCTAATATTCATTTAAATTAACTCTTCTTCGATTAAAGGCTCAAGTGAGCGGCGATAACTTGAGTGAATAAGCGTGATGCTTTTCATTACGCTTATGGATAAATTATCGGCTATCAATGGTTTTCACTTACAAGACACTTATTAATGCTCGCGTGTTTTGTGAAACTCAATATCTGGGTGGCGCTCTTGCGCTAGGTTTAAGTTAACCATAGTAGGGGCGATATAGGTTAAATTATTGCCACCATCAAGTGCTAGGTTATCATAAGCTTTCTTTTGAAATTGCTCTAAAGTACGCTCATTATCACAACTACACCAACGTGCAGTTGCTACGCTGATCGGTTCATAAATAGCGTCAACTTTGTATTCAGTTTTTAAGCGTTGTACGACAACTTCAAACTGCAATACACCTACCGCACCAACGATCATATCGTTAGAGTTGAAAGGTCTAAATACTTGTACTGCACCTTCTTCTGATAATTGGATCAGGCCTTTTTGTAATTGTTTGGCTTTGAGTGGATCGCGTAAACGAATACGACGGAACATTTCTGGCGCAAAATTTGGAATACCACTAAATTTCATATCTTCACCTGCGGTAAAGGTATCGCCAATTTGAATACTACCGTGGTTATGTAAGCCAATAATATCGCCGGCATAAGCTTGCTCAACATTAGCGCGATCACCGGCCATAAAAGTTACAGCATCCGCAATTCTAACGTCTTTGCCGATGCGGACTTGTTTCATCTTCATGCCTTTTTCGTACTTGCCTGAACAAATGCGCATAAAGGCAATGCGATCACGATGTTTAGGGTCCATGTTGGCTTGAATTTTAAAGACAAAACCAGAAAACTTCTCTTCTTCAGCTCTAACAATTCGGGTGTCAGTTTCGCGCGATAATGGCTTGGGAGCCCAGCGAGTTAGGCCGTTTAGCATATGGTCAACACCAAAGTTGCCCAATGCGGTACCAAAATATACCGGTGTTAATTCGCCTTTTAAAAATTCTTCATGATTAAATTCATGAGAAGCGCCAACAACCAGTGCTAATTCTTCACGTAAGTCTTCAGCGTAATTACCAATAACGGCATCTAGCTCTGGGTTATCTAAGCCTTTAATGACGCGTTTTTCTTGAATAGTATGACCTTGACCTGTCTGATATAAAAATATCTCATCAGTCAAAATATTATAGACACCTTTAAACTCTTTACCCATGCCAATGGGCCAAGTAATAGGGGCACATTTTATTTTCAGTATGTCTTCAACTTCATCCATGACTTCCATTGGATCTCGCACATCGCGGTCCATTTTATTCATGAAGGTAATGATAGGGGTGTCGCGTAAACGGGTAACTTCCATCAGTTTAATGGTACGCGCTTCAACACCTTTAGCTACGTCAATCACCATTAAGCAAGAGTCGACTGCGGTCAGTGTTCGATAAGTATCTTCTGAGAAGTCTTCATGGCCGGGGGTATCGAGCAAATTGACTAAACAATTGTTATACGGAAATTGCATTACAGAAGTGGTAATTGAAATACCACGTTCTTTTTCCATTTCCATCCAGTCAGATTTTGCATGTTGTCCCGACTTTTTACCTTTCACGGTACCTGCTTTTTGTATAGCTTGACCAAAAAGTAAGACCTTTTCAGTGATAGTCGTTTTACCTGCATCAGGGTGACTAATAATAGCGAAGGTGCGTCTAAGGTCGACTTCTTGCTGTTGTACAGACATGCAAATTACCTGTTTTTAAAGTGGATGAAAAAAATTTAACTTAAATTTTAAAGCGCAACATTATAGCGAAAACAAGTGCGAAGGGCAGTAACAATATCTTGTATTGTCACTTTATTTGCTATTTTTTACCCTGATAGGCAATAGTTATTGCTAGCCAGGGCATTTCTTTAATTGTGCTAAGGCAAATTTAAATTATTGATCTGCTCTTAATCAATGTTGGGTTAGCTTTTTTATCTAATGAATATCTAATGAATAACTAATAAACAACTAAAAAATAGTTAAGAAAGTAGTTAAGAAAATATAAGTATGATCAGCCTTTGAATGTTTTATAACTGATGATGTGATTTTTCTAAATAAGCTTATATTATTTAAAGTTTTTGTCTGTTCAGTGCAGTAGATATTTGATTTGTTTTAAGTAAAGTAAAGTAAAGGAAAGCAAAGAAAAGGAAGGCGTTGTATTGTCGGTCAATTAGAACCGCCTAAGGTAAAAAAGCGAACCCTATGGCTTGCTTTTTGCCTTTTATTTTTGTGTTACTGAGTTATTGATATTATTAACATCTGACTACTTGATCGGTGAAAGTAGTTCATGATTAGTGATTAAGTTTCTGACCCCATGGGCATGATCTTCGTTAAACTCATTGCTTTCACACCACTGAGCTATTGTATCAATATTGACTTTAGCCACTTCAGGTCGAACACTCCAAGTGACTTGAAAAGGTGAGCCTACTTCATTATAACTAGGGCCAGTGGTTGAGCCACTATATATCACGGGTTTACCGGTATTGTTGGGCAGGTTTAATGCTTGATACTGTTCGTTTTGTTCGCCAACTAAGGTTAACTGAGTAAAGTTCAAGGCGTTATTATCGTTAACCAGGACATAGACTTGAGTTTCCACTCGTAGTTGGGGGTTTTTAATCGACTCACTTAAACAAGCACCTAAGGTCGCTCCAGGTTTTATCTGCGCAGATGAATGAACGTAATGTACTTCAATGGTATCGCCAGATTGTAAGCCGCCGTGTTTACTAGGACAAACATTTTTAGATACTGGTTGTAGTTGCTGTGCAGTTAACTTTCCTGAATATAGATAGCCGCTTTGATATCCTTGACCATCACCATTACCGGCATATTGGGTAAATTGTCCACCGGTATGCTCAGCATTTTTGTGAAAATGAATGTTACATAAGTTCATGGTTTCGTAGGCGGGTGCTGTGCCAAAATCAATAGTGTTTGTGCCCACAACAGCATCTATATCTCTAGGAGATTGTGGGCCAAAACCTTTATTTTTTGTGTTGTGAGCAAGTGCGGCTCTTTGCTGGCTAACAAGCTCGTCGCTAACCGTGTTTAAGTGCGTTGAATTTGCCTGCACAGTGAGTGATAAAGCCAGTGGCATAATGGCTAGCAAGTAATTTATTTTATTCATTAGAGCTCCAAAATTAGCATTAATCTAGTAATCGAGACATTATTATGTTTTAGACAAGGTGTTGAATAATCGACTATTAAAAATATGAGAAATAATAGGTAAAATATAATTGTAATGACTCAAGATAATATAGCAAGCAGTAATGGTTTAGTTAATGGCTGATATTGGCTATAAATTTAGTGATCGTTATAAGTTGTTAAGGGCTGTGTAATTCTACTGAGGCGGCTAGAGATAGGTTAAGCGGTAATTGCTCAGCTTAACCAGACAATTTTGGCCAGACAGAATTTGCCTGACACTATTTTCCAGACACTATCTTCCAAACACAATGGCTCGATAATAAAGTCAGTATTATCCCAAGTGTTGAGGAGAGAAATGGTCAGGGTTTTACTGTGCGTTATTATGGCAAAATCACACAGACTTTAATTTAACTTCACCTAACTTCACCTAACTTCACCTAATTTTAGCTTAGTTTATTTTAGTTTTTTTGACATCACTATAGCGTCTTCATAACCAAAGCCGGTATTGCTTGGGTAATAGCCGGTTCTGCGTGATATTTCAGTAAAGCCCTGATTAATATAAAGCATTTGTGCGCTAATATTTTTTGCCCGTACTTCGAGGAAAATACTGTCGCTAGCGAGTGTTTTACAGTGTGCGAAAAACTGTAACAACAGAGCTTTACCGTAACCTTTACCTTGTTGCTCTGGGCTAACACAAATATCCATTAATGTTGCTTCACCTAAGATGAACTCGCCAACATAAAAACCGACAATACTATTATCTATGGTTAAATAATCACCAAAATATCGCCCACTGATACAACTTCTAAAGGTTTTTTCACTCCACGGGTGTGGGTGGCAGGCAAGTTCAATCACCATAAGCTGTTCAACTATATCCTGATGCACAGGCGTAAAAGTAGTGTTTATTATTTGTTTCATGTTGAGCTTAAAGATCCTATTGATTGCCACAATAATTTTTTTAATTCTGGCGAGTTGGCAAGCGTGGTTAAATCGGGTGTACTTAAGCAGTTATGCTTAAATTCAATATTTTCATTTGGCGTGAATTGCCAATTAATAATACCTAAATCGATTTTATTATGGCTAATGGATAAATCGGCGCTATTCGCACCTAAACAACGAATAATATCTTTAAATAGCGGTTGTTTAAGCAATGACTGTAGATCGACAGCAATATAGTCACTTTGTGCTGTTTGCTTAGTTGTATCCGGACTTGATTGTGATAATGCGGGGGAGGTAACTGCGGTGCTTGAGTCGCTATTTGTAGCGTTATTTTGAGCAGTCTCAGTAGCATTAGCTGACAATAAGTTATGGCTGGATAATTCTCGCCTTTGCCAAACGGTGATGCCCATGGCTTGTAATAATTCAAATTGTCTTTTGTTAATGCTCATATCATTTTAGCTACAGTTAGAAATCACAGTTATCATGACAGAGTTTTGAAATAGGAAGAACTAGAATTTGTTATAAATACGATTTGTTAGTTAATTAATCAAATTAGTAAGAACTAACATGATCTAACATAAGAAAGGATATTGGCAGGGGTGGAGAGATTCGAACTCCCAACCGTCGGTTTTGGAGACCGCTGTTCTACCAATTGGAACTACACCCCTGCAACAGATTCGAATTATACTGATGCCGAGCTAAAGGTAAAGCGTAAATTTAAAAAAAATGACTGTTCGGCTAAATAAACAGCAGATGTGCGGGTTTTTATTAATTATTGTTGGTTTTATAGCCATTATACTTCAAGGTTCAGGTTGAAGTATAATGGCGAAATAGCCAGACAACTAAAGTTGTTTGGCTATTTCGTGTGGTTTTATTTACTTTGCCAATGACAAAAACGTGATTCTTCAGGATACGGGTAAACATCGGCAAAAACGCCTTTAGCCACACTCGCTTGGCAGTCTTGCCAATATTGAGCTTGCAGTAAATTAGCATGATGACCTAAAAATGCTTGTCGATAACGCTTATTGGCTAATGCAAAAGTGGCTATTTCTTCTGGAAATACATCACCAGGGTCAACTGAGTACCATGGCTCTGCCGCGTAAATTTGCTCTTCTGTGACGGCTTCTGGTTTAACGCGAAAATTAACCTCATTCATATAGGTAATTTCATCGTAGTCATAAAAAATTACTCGACCATGGCGCGTGACACCAAAATTTTTCAACAACATATCGCCTGGAAATATATTGGCGGCAATTAGCTGTTTAATCGCTTCGCCGTAACCATACATAGCATTGTCTACTTGGGCATCATTGGCTGTTGCCAAGTACAAATTCAGTGGCGTCATTTTACGTTCGATATACATATGTTTAATGATCACTAAATCATCTTCATATCTTAACAACGAAGGGGCAACGGTATTGAGTTCTTCAAGTAGCTCGGCTGAGAAGCGCTGTTTTGGAAAGGCCACTTCTGAATATTCCATCGTATCAGCCATTCGTCCCACTCGATCATGCAATTTAACTAAACGATATTTGCCTTTAACATCTTCCCGAGTCATATTTTTACTGGGGGAAAACTTGTCTTTAATAATTTTAAAAACATAGGGATATGATGGCAGCATAAATACCGACATCACCATACCTTTGATACCCGGCGCGAGTACAAGTTTGTCATCACTGTTATTCAGGTGGTTTAAAAAGTCACGATAAAACTGGGTTTTTCCCTGTTTGTGAAAACCGATGGCAGAATATAAATCTGCGCTAGTTTTATGGGGGGTTAAACGATTAAGAAAAACAATTAACGCGTGTGGGTGCTGACAATCAACAAAGAAATAAGCACGAGCAAAACCAAAAACCACCGCCATATCTTCACCTTCGGTGATCAAAGCGTCAATAAACAAACCTTCTTTTTCAGTGTTTAATAGCGAAATAATAAAGGGTGTTTCACCACCTGGGGAAATGACCCGGCCAATAATATAAGCGCCTTTATTACGGTAGAAAACAGAATCTAAAATATCGAATTGTAAATCTGATAACTGATAGAGCGTTTTATCTGCGTGTTGACGAAATTTTGCTATCAGAATATTGATATCTTTTTTCAAGTGCGTAAATGGCACTGAAAAATTTTGTTTATTCATAATGTGGTTGATGGTTTGAAACAATCCTTGTTCGGCAGGAAAGTAACTGGTAAATATTTTTGGTGTCGGTAACGTATCTAAGCGTGTGGCGGTTGATTGCACGAAAATATAGGCATTATGATAATATTCACGCTCAAACAGATGGCAAAATATTGAATTATAAAAACTCTCAGCTAACTCTGGTTGAGGATGTTTACTAAGTATCTCTATATAGCAACTTTTAACATATTGCCAAAGTTCATCACTTAACTCAGTGACCAGAAAATCTTGTTTAATAGTGGTGAGTGTTTCTTCTATACGTTGATCATAAAAGTCAGTACGGGCTTTAGCGGCTAATTGTATGTCATGCCAACGTTGTTGCTCAAAACGTTCTTTTGCCGTTTTTGTTATTTCACTGTAAAGATAAATATGTCGCTCAAAACCGTTGATAATAGTTTTTGCGATAGCGAAAGCAAGATTTTTCATGTGCTTACCTGACTAAGTTATTTTATTTCAGCATACGTCAAAATGAAGGTTTTAGGTGATTAATTTTAAATTATAGTCGCTATTTATGCTCGTGATAGCAGTTAGGTACTTTAGGTGATATTGCTGTTATAACCTATGCTGAGTTTTACAAGTTAATACTTGCTATTCGTGACGTGCAGCACTAAAATTACGCGTTTTTTAACCTTTAAACTAGTTTATTTACCATGCGTGTTGCTGATTTTTCATTTGATTTACCCGAAGAGCTTATCGCTCGATACCCAAAAGCCAACCGTTCAGCCAGCCGTTTAATGACCTTAAATGGTAATAGTGGCGTGCTTAATGATGAAAATTTTACTGACCTTGTTGCCCATGTCAAAGCGGGAGACTTGTTAGTTTTTAACAATACGCGGGTGATTCCAGCGCGCATGTTTGGTCAAAAAGCCAGTGGTGGTAAATTAGAGGTTTTAGTTGAACGTTTACTCGATGAACATCGGGTGTTAGCACACATTCGCTGCAGTAAATCGCCAAAGCCGGGTAGTGAAATACTATTAGAAGGTAAAGTTAAAGCCACTATGGTAGCAAGACATGACGCCTTGTTTGAGCTTAAATTTCATGGTGAACAATCAGTGTTATCCATATTAGATGACGTTGGCCATATGCCGTTGCCGCCTTATATTGATCGACCTGATGAAGACAGCGATCGTGAACGCTATCAAACAGTTTATAATGAAAAACCCGGTGCGGTAGCCGCGCCAACAGCCGGTTTGCATTTTGACGATGCACTCATGGCCGCACTGAAAGCCAAAGGTGTAGATTTTGCTTTTGTGACTTTACATGTAGGTGCAGGCACCTTTCAACCCGTAAAGGTTGAGGAAATCGCTGACCATATTATGCATGCTGAATATGTTGAAGTGCCCGCGAGTGTTGTCACTCAAATTGAGCAAACTAAGGCCAATGGCGGTAAAGTTATTGCGGTGGGCACCACGTCAGTTCGTTCGCTAGAAAGTGCCGCTAAAGTGGCTAAAGAACAAGGTAAAGCCTTTAGTGAATTTTATGGTGATACCGATATTTTTATTACCCCAGGTTATGAATTTCAAATTGTTGATAGTTTAATTACTAATTTTCACTTATCAGAATCAACCTTGCTGATGTTAGTCAGTGCCTTTGCCGGTTACGACAATATTATCGCGGCTTATCAACATGCGGTTGCACAGCAGTATCGCTTTTTCAGTTATGGTGATGCCATGCTGTTAACGAAAAAAGATCACAATACTTAATCGTAAAAAATACAAGTTGGCTAGGTTTAGCCACTTAAACGTAAAAGCAGCTAGCCTGTTTCGCTAGTGGGCGAAGGATGAAATATGACAGATAAAACAGAAAAAAACGCTATGCAGTACGAGTTACTCACCACAGACGGTAAAGCTCGACGTGGTCGCTTAACCTTTGACCGTGGCACAATAGAAACCCCAGCGTTTATGCCAGTAGGTACTTACGGCACAGTAAAAGGCATGAAAGCTGAAGAAGTAGAAGAAACAGGTGCCGAAATTATTTTAGGCAATACCTTTCACTTGATGTTACGCCCAGGTACTGAAATTATCGAACAACACGGTGGCTTACATGGCTTCATGAATTGGGATAAGCCCATTCTAACCGATTCAGGTGGATTCCAAGTATTTAGCTTAGGTAAAATGCGTAAAATCACCGAAGAAGGGGTTAAATTTAGCTCGCCCGTGAACGGTGAAAAAATTATGCTAACACCTGAACGCTCAATGGAAGTTCAGCGCAGTTTAGGCGCTGACATCGTGATGATATTTGATGAATGTACCCCTTATCCCGCGAGTCATGAAGAATCAAAAGTGTCAATGGAGCTTTCATTGCGTTGGGCGCAGCGTTCAAAAGATGCCCATGAGGGTAACCTCAATGCTTTATTTGGTATTGTACAAGGCGGCATGTATGAAGATCTACGTGAAGTCTCTGTTAATGGCTTAACCAGTATCGGTTTTGATGGCTATGCTATTGGTGGCTTATCAGTTGGTGAACCCAAAGAAGATATGATTCGAATATTAGATCATACCGCGCCCTTGATACCAGAAAATAAACCCCGATATCTTATGGGAGTTGGTAAACCTGAAGACTTAGTTGAAGGTGTGCGCCGCGGTATTGACATGTTCGATTGTGTGATGCCAACACGTAATGCCCGTAACGGACATTTATTTGTTACTAACGGGGTTATCAAAATTAGAAATGCTCGTCACAAAACGGATACTGGCCCATTAGATCCTGAATGTGATTGTTATACTTGTAAAAATTATTCGCGTGCTTATTTACATCATTTAGACAAATGTAATGAAATTTTAGGCTCGCAATTAAATACCATGCATAATTTACGTTTTTACCAACGTGTAATGCAAGGATTGCGTGACGCGATAGAGCAAGGCAAACTAGATACGTTTGTTGCTGAGTTTTATGCGCTACGTGATTTACCTGTTCCGCCATTAGCTAGTTCATTAGCGGACAATGAAACAGCATAAACAGCTGTAATTTCGCCATTTTATAAAATTAATCAGAAAAATAAAAAGAGGTATTTATGAGTTTATTTATTAGTCAAGCCCACGCCGCTGCAGGTCCCGCTCAAGGGGCTGATGGTATGTCAATGTTAATTATGCTAGCTGTATTTGGTTTAGTATTTTATTTTATGATCTATCGTCCACAAGCTAAACGTGTGAAAGAGCATAAAAGTTTGATGTCTGAATTATCAAAAGGTGACGAAGTACTAACACAAGGCGGCATTGTTGGTAAAATTGTTAAAGTTTCAGATGAAAAAGATTTTATCGTCGTAGGCATCGCCGAAGGTACTGAAGTTACAGTACAAAAAAGTGCAATTAATGCTGTATTACCTAAAGGTACAATGAAGTCTCTATAATGAGATTTTGTTGGCTTTTTTCGCTATAGCGGTTTTGAAGGTGTGCATTGATAGTGATCAATTGCACGCCTTAAATAGCTTGTGCAATAGTGATAACAAAAATTATAACAAACTTTCGTGCGATAACTTAGCTTAGTATTAGCGCGCGATTCAAAAGAAAATAGGGTGATATTGTGTTAAACAAATATCCATTATGGAAGACATTGATGGTGCTATTTATAGTAGCTGTTGGTGCTTTGTATGCGACTCCTAACCTTTATGGTGAAGATCCCGCAGTACAAATTTCTGGCTTGCGCGGTATTGAAACAAACGCAGCAACGTTAGACGTAGTTAAGTCACACTTAGATGAAAAGAAAATCTCCTACTTAAGTCTTGTGATGGAAAACGGTCAAATATTGGCGCGTTTCAATGACACAGAACAACAATTGCGTGCGCGTGATCTACTTGATGACAATATTGGTGATGAGTATTCAGTTGCCTTAAACTTAACACCTGCAACACCTTCTTGGTTAGCAAGCATTGGCGGTACGCCAATGAAGTTAGGTTTAGATTTAAGTGGTGGTGTTAGCTTCCTAATGGAAGTAAACATGCAGGAAGCGATTGTTAAAGTACAAAAAAGTTTAATTGATGATTTTCGCACGGGTTTACGTGGCGAAAAAATTCGTTATCGCTCAGTTAAAGAAGTTAATGATGCCATTAGTATTCAATTTCGTAATGCTGAAGACTTAGCAAGTGCAGAGTCATATCTAGAAAAACAAAACCGTGATGTAGAATTTGTTAGTGATGAGGATAGCTTAACCTTATCCGCCAGAATGACTGATCAAAAATTAAAAGAAACCCGTGAATATGCATTGCAACAAAACATTACCATTATTCGTAATCGTGTTAATGAGCTAGGTGTTGCTGAGCCGCTAGTACAACGTCAAGGTCAAAAGCACATTGTTATTGAATTACCGGGCGTGCAAGATACAGCGAAAGCAAAAGAAATTTTAAGTGCAACTGCGACGATTGAATTTCGTTTAGTTGATACTGAAGGTGATTTAGGTGCAGCGCTTAATGGTCGTGTTCCAGGTAGCTCAGAGTTACTAAAAGAACGTAACGGCCAACCGGTATTGTTGAAAAAACGTGTGATGCTTACAGGTGATCATATTGTTGATGCGGGTTCAAGTTTTGACGAATATAGCCGCCCACAAGTTAATATTACCTTAGATTCTGCTGGCGGTAATAAAATGTCAAGCAGCACTAAAAGTAATATTGGTAAGCCGATGGCGACGGTATTTATTGAATTCAAACCAACCGACCGTGTTGATGCTGAAGGTAATACTATCTTCGAGAAAGTTGAAGAAGTGATCAGTGTTGCTACTATCCAAGCACGCTTAGGTAAAACTTTTAGAATTACGGGTGCGGGTAGCCAATCTGAAGCACATAACTTAGCCTTACTGCTTCGAGCTGGTGCTTTGGTTGCGCCGATTCAAATTGTAGAAGAACGTACTGTTGGTCCTACATTAGGTGCTGAAAACGTAAGACTGGGTTTCCAAGCCATTATGATGGGCTTTGGTTTAGTCTTCATCTTTATGCTTATTTATTACCGTGCCTTTGGTGTGGTGGCAAACATAGCGTTAGGGGCGAACTTAATCTTAATTATTGGCATTATGTCGTTGATCCCAGGTGCAACACTATCGTTACCAGGTATGGCTGGCATAGTGTTAACTGTCGGTATGGCGGTTGATGCTAACGTACTTATTTTTGAGCGTATTCGTGAAGAAATTCGTGAAGGTAAATCAATTCAGCAGTCAATCCATCAGGGTTATGACGCGGCCTTTTCAACTATCATTGATGCCAATATTACCACGTTAATTGCTGCCTTGATTTTATTTGCTATCGGCACAGGACCCGTTAAAGGTTTTGCGATCACGTTATCAATCGGTATTATCACTTCGATGTTTACCGCAGTTATTGGTACTCGTACTATCGTTAACGCTGTTTGGGGTGGTAAACGTCTCGATAAACTTTCTATATAGGGCTTCAATTATATGCAAATTTTACAATTAAAAGAAACTGTTGCCTTTATGCGCTACCGCAAGGTGGCCTTGGTATTCAGCATTGTACTCATGCTAGCCTCGGTTGTTTCATTGGCGACCAATAAGCTTAACTTTGGTTTAGACTTTACGGGTGGTACTTTAATCGAAATTGGTTTCGATGAATTGGCTGATTTGACAAAAGTTCGCGCTATTATGGACTCAAACGGTTTTGATGATGCTGTAGTTCAGTTATATGGTTCAAGCCGTGATGTGGTGATTCGTTTAGCACCACGTGAAGATGTTAAAGCAGAAATGCTAGGTAACCAAGTACTTGATATTTTACAAGCAGGTACTGGGCAAACTATTGATATGCGTCGCATTGAGTTTGTCGGGGCGAGTGTTGGCGATGATTTAGCAGAGCAGGGCGGTTTAGCTATGTTAACGGCGCTGATCTGTATTTTAGTCTATGTTGCCTTTCGTTTTGAATGGCGTTTTGCCTTAGGCTCAGTTATCGCGTTATTTCACGATGTATTGTTAACGTTAGGCTTGTTCTCTGTTTTACAGTTACAGTTTGATTTAACGGTACTTGCAGCGGTACTGGCGGTAATAGGTTACTCACTCAACGATACCATAGTGGTCTCGGATCGTATCCGAGAAAACTTTAGAAAAGTACGTTCTGGTACGCCTGAAGATGTGATCAACATTTCTTTAACGCAAACCTTATCACGGACCGTTATTACTTCAATTACTACCTTGTTAGTACTTGCTGCTTTGTTCTTTAAAGGTGGAGCGCTAATACATGGTTTTGCGACAGCATTATTATTAGGGGTTTTTGTCGGTACTTACTCATCAGTTTATGTAGCCAGCTCGGTTGCGTTGGCATTAGGTATTTCTAAAGAAGACTTAATTCCTGAAGTGATTGAAAAAGAAGGTGCGGATCAAGAAGAAATGAGACCGTAAAACGCCCTTAGCGCTTATGGTTAGATTTCATTAAGGCTCGCATTATGCGGGCCTTTTTTTGATCAGCACTTTATAACTCATGGCTTGATTTACTCACTGAGCTATTCTATGCGAAGAGACATCGACCAAGGTAAGACGTGTATTTTAATCACAGTTTATGCTGATGATTAAATAATCCATTGAATGCTTATCTAAACCCAGATGAGTGCTAACAAAGTTACAGAGATTGATTGCTTTTTATTCAGTGAAGATATGGCGTTGGCGTATTAAAAAAGCCAGCGAGCATCACTGGCTTTTTATCTATAGAATGGCGGTCAGGATGTAGGCACTGCTATGATCACGCTGCCGCTCTTAAGTATCCATGGTGGCTCTTAACCATCCATAGCGCTGTACAGCATTAATACAGCTCGGTAATTGCTCCTGCATTGCCCTAATAACTTACCTGCATATAAGCACATGCACGTCGGTGTGAAAGTGTGACAATATTAAGGCTACCTATAGACTATTTTAGTGGCTATATTGGCTATATTGGTTATAACTGCGATTGAATATAGTTTTGTAAACCTATAGTTTTAATGAGACCTAATTGTTGTTCCAACCAGAAGGCATGATCAACTTCAGTATCGTCTAATAATTTTTCTAGAATTTCACGTGTTACGTAATCTTTTTCCTGTTCACACAGCGCAATAGCGGCTCTAAGCGCTTTTGCATCGGCATATTCCACATCTAAATCACTTTGCAGCATTTCAGGAACCGTCTTGCCAATATTTAAGCCTTGGCGCGTATGCATATCAGGTATACCTTCTAAGAATAAAATACGCTGAATGAGCATTGAGGCATGTAACTTTTCATCGTCAAATTCGTGATCGATACGTTCAAATAACTTATTCATGCCCCAATCTTCATACATCCGAGAATGAATGAAATATTGGTCCATTGCGGCTAGTTCATAGGAGAGTAGGCCGTTTAATGCTGCAATAACTTGCGTATTACCTTTCATATTATTTTCCTTCTAAATTGTCTAGATTAAGCCGTTTACAGCTGTGCCTGAATAAATTTTTCAATACCCATAGCGTTAATTTGGTATTGCTGAGTTTCCAGCCAATCTAAATGTTCTTCTTCGTCATTGAGTATAGTGTCTAACATTTCACGGCTGACATAATCTTGTTGCTGTTCACAAATAGTAATGGCGTTACGCACTACCGCAATTTGTGCGGTTTGAAAACCAAGATCACAACGGATCATTTCTTCGGTATGTTCACCGATAGCCAGTGGTGCTAATTGTTGTAAGTTAGGTAGGCCTTCAAGAAATAATATCCGCTCGATAACCTTATCAGCTTGCTTCATATCGAGAATTGATTTTTTATAGCACTTGCTGTTTAAGGCATTAATACCCCAATTTTTGTACATGCGAGCGTGTAGAAAATATTGATTAATCGATGTTAGTTCACTGGTGAGTACTTTATTAAGTATGGTGAGTACTGAGGTGTTGCCTTTCATTAGCATCTCAAATTTAAGTTAATTAAATATTGGCTGCAATTATAGAAAGAAAGTAGGTAAATGAAAAGGATAGATTAAAAAAATATTTAAAAACAACAACTTGAGAATGTTAATCGTTATCAGTTGCAGTCAGGTTATTAACGTAAGTGGGCTCTTTAGCCGACTTCTTTAAATAAGCTCTCATTGATAATAGTGTTATTAATAATATTTTGAGCAACCTTAACGCAAGTACCACACTGTGAACCTAATGGTAAGTGCTGTTTTAGTTCACGGATAGACCCGACACCGGATTCAGTGACTAATTGTTTAATTTGATGATCTGTGATGCCTTTGCAAATACAAACAAACATGATAAAAATTCGCTGGTGATTGATAACACGATTGATAATAGTTCTTATTTAGTTTCGTTTCAACAATTAATTTGTGCTTTTTATTAGTACACTGATAAACCTAATAATTTAAATTATTAAAGCGTCCTGGGCATTTTAATACCCAGGTTCGTTAAGCCACTTTTATTTTAATATAATTGCTTTATAATAAAATTATTATATAACTATTTCGTTATTAAGTGGCTTGGGTTATTATCACCTAAACTGAGCATTAACCAGAAGAGCAGCAAATGAATCCAACTGAGTTTTATAAAAATTTGGCTGATGATATACGGCTTAAAAGTATATTGCTGATTGCCCAAGAAGGTGAGCTTTGTGTTTGCGAACTTATGGCGGCACTTGCTGAGTCTAGTCAGCCAAAAATATCCCGACATTTGGCGCTATTAAAAAGCTCGGGCTTATTATTAACACGTAAACAAAAACAGTGGGTTTTTTATAGCATTAATCCTGATGTAGCCACATGGGCACAACAGGTTATCAGTTTAACCTTAAAAGAAAATATCAACTTTATTACTCCACATTTGCAAGCGTTACATCTTATGGGCGCTAGGCCTGAACGCATTGCAAATTGTTGTGAGTAAGCGACACCAAGCTTAAAATAGCCAGATCACTTAGCGGGCTAAGTGATTATAAAATAAATTTTGACAGGAAAATCATCATGACAATTAAAATTGGTATTAACGGTTTTGGCCGTATTGGACGTTTATCGATGCGGGTGGCCTATGGCTGGGATGATATTGAAATTATTAAAATTAACGATCCTGCTGGTAACGCAGAAACCTTAGCACATTTACTTAATTTTGATTCAATACACGGTATTTGGCAGCATCAGGCGCAGCATAAAGCTGAAAATATAGTGATTAACAACCATGAAATTATCTGTAGCCAAAATAGCACTATTGCCGACACAGATTGGTCAGGTTGTGACGTAGTTATTGAAGCAACGGGTGTGATGAAATCTACAGCATTACTGCAAGCTTATTTAGACCAAGGGGTGAAACGTGTGGTCGTTACTGCGCCAGTGAAAGAAGATGGCGTATTAAATATTGTTATGGGCGTTAATGATGACCAATACGACAGCGACAAGCACCCGATAGTCACTGCTGCATCTTGCACCACTAACTGCCTTGCCCCGGTGGTAAAAGTTATTCACGAAAATATTGGCATTAAACATGGTTCAATGACCACCATTCATAATATCACCAATACGCAAACCATCTTGGATGCACCGCATAAAGACTTACGTCGCGCTCGTGCTTGTGGCATGAGCTTAATTCCAACCACTACCGGCTCAGCAACGGCTATTACCCATATTTTTCCCGAACTTAAAGGTAAACTTAATGGCCATGCGGTACGAGTGCCACTGGCTAACGCGTCAATTACCGATTGTGTTTTTGAGCTAGAACGAGGCACAACAGAACAAGAAGTGAATGACTATTTACAAGCGGCGGCGAATGGCGAGCTAAAAGATATTTTAGGTTTTGAACAGCGGCCACTAGTTTCAATTGATTATAAAACCGATCCACGCTCGTGCATTATCGACGCACCCTCAACTATGGTGGTTAATGGCACACAAGTTAAACTTTATGTTTGGTATGACAACGAATGGGGCTATGCAAATCGTACAGCGGAAATCGCTCGTATGGTGGGTCGCTCTGATCTGAACTCTAACCTGAACTCTGATCTGAATAGTTAGACATAAAACTCACCAAGCTAAAAGCTAAAGTAGATTTGCATAAATGAAAGCACTCAGTGGCCTATCAGTTCAGGTAAAACAGTATTTAATGATCACCGGTAATTATTGGGCATTTACCCTAACCGACGGTGCGCTGCGGATGTTGGTTGTGCTGTATTTTTATCAGCTCGGCTATAGTCCGCTAAATATTGCCTTGCTGTTTTTGTTTTACGAAATTTTTGGCGTAATCACCAATTTAGTCGGGGGCTGGTTGGGCGCTCGTATCGGGCTAAACAAAACCATGAATATTGGTTTGGCCTTACAAATAATCGCTTTGGTTATGCTACTGGTGCCGAGTAGTTTTCTCACTGTGGCTTATGTCATGGTGGCGCAAGCTTTGTCTGGTATCGCTAAAGACCTGAATAAAATGAGCGCAAAAAGTGCCATTAAACTTTTAGTACCAGCAGGGCAGAGCGGTAAACTCTATCAATGGGTGGCACTATTAACGGGCTCTAAAAACACCTTGAAAGGCATCGGTTTTTTTCTCGGTGGCGTGTTGTTAACCTGGCTAGGTTTTACCGGCGCTATTGCACTGATGGCGGCCATGTTAACGATTGTGTGGCTGTTCAGTCTGTTTAAGTTGCAAGCAGACTTAGGTAAGGCTAAATACCAACCTAAATTTAAAGAGATACTATCAAAAAGCCGAGCGATTAACTTACTTTCAGCCGCGAGGTTATTTTTATTTGCCGCGCGTGATGTGTGGTTTGTTATCGCTTTACCTGTTTTTTTAGCCACAGAATTCGCTTGGTCACATAGTGGGGTCAGTGGCTTTATGGCTGGTTGGATCGTGCTTTATGGTCTGATGCAAACGCTCGCGCCAACATTAACTAAAAAACCTGGCAATAAAGCACCCACAGGCAGAGATGCCGCAATATGGGGTGCTATATTGGTTGTGGTTCCTGCAGCAATGGCGCTTGCCTTACAGAGCGATTTCTCAGCGAAATGGGTGGTTATTATTGGCTTAATGGTGTTCGCAGTTTTATTTGCCATTAATTCGTCATTACATAGTTTTTTGATTGTTGATATGGCGGGTAAAGACGGTGTGTCGCTTGATGTAGGTTTTTATTATATGGCTAATGCCTGTGGCCGGTTGTTAGGTACTGTACTTTCAGGCTGGATTTTTCAACTTTATGGCTTAGTGGCCTGTCTATATATATCAGCAGTTTTTATTGCTTTCGCCGTGCTATTTGCCAGCTTAATTAATCCTGCTAGTAGTGATTTGACCAAGCAATCAATCAACAGCGCTTAATCAGGCAAGATACACTTGATGATGGTGTTTAGGTTAAATAGGGTAGTTTAGTCACTCTACCTTTATTGGTAGAGTTAACTTTTAAGGTGTTTTTTATATCTTTCCAAGCGGTGATCTTACCGCCGACATTAAGTTTTTCAAAACCTAAGCCAGCGGCTTTATGAGCATTAATATCGCCAGTTAACGCTAAAAAGCTCAGTAAGTGTTTATAGCTCTGACTGTCGCTAATATCTATCGATAAAAAGTCATCTTCCCGGCCTTGAAAATACTGATAAACCTGACTTTGATGTTCTTGGTAGCATAGTGCTAAAAACTCAAAATCATTGATGTTATCTAGATTATAGGGCGTAAATATTGTTTGATAACAGCGTTTAATTATCGGATTAAAGCCACCATCGTCACGAATAAGGTTGGTATGCATACGGGCGAGTAACTTCTCGATGGAAGGTAGCCATTTATCCATAGCACGCCCTAAGTAGATAAACTTAGCGTTGGGATAAGCTTTATCTAAATATTGATAATCACAAAATATCGGCGTGTCGGCGATCACTTGCGCTTCAGTGAATGAGCGATCGGTATACGCGGTATGTGCGACATGAAAACCTAACTCAAGCATAGCCGCACAAATACTGGTAGTACCGGTTCTAGGTAAGCCAATAATAAATATTTTGTTCATAATAGTTGCAATGTTAGTGCTGAAAAATTCACTATTGTACAAGGTGAGTGCACCATTGTATAAGCTGAGGACAATAAAAACTAAGTCTATGTAGTGTCTTATGACCCGGTAACAACATTTGCTATAGGGCTAGTTTTAAGCGCCATTATTTATTGCAATCAACCGAGACCTGTAAGTCTTTTAAAATACCGTCATGCAAATTATAAACAAAGCCATGCACGGTAACATCTTGCTTTATATCCCAAGCTTTTTTTAAGATAGTTGTGTTACAAACGTTGGCAACTTGTTCTATCACATTTAATTCGCAGAGCAATTTTAGTCGTTCAGTTTTATTTTCAACAGCATCTAAACGCGCTTTATGAAAGCGATAAACATCTTTAATATGATGCAACCAATTATCAATTAAACCATGGCTTTGATTGTCTACAGAAGCAATAACGCCGCCACAGCCATAATGTCCACAAACAATGATGTGTTTTATTTTTAAAACATCAACCGCGAACTGAATCACAGAAAGGCAATTTAGGTCAGTATGGATAACTTGATTAGCAATATTACGGTGCACAAAAACTTCACCCGGTTGCATACCCAGTAATTCATTAGCCGGTACGCGAGAGTCTGAGCAACCTATCCATAAATATTCAGGGTTCTGTTGTTCTGATAAATGCTTGAAAAAGTTAGGATCTTCTTGTTTTATCTTATCAGCCCATTGCTGATTATTGTCAAATAAATGCTGTATTGAACTCATGGGGGGAACAACTAAGGAAAATATACCGTGATTCTAAGTTGTTACGCTAACAAGTAAAGAAAAAACTGGTCTTATATCTGAGGCTATTCGCCTAGTTACGGATATAGTGATGAGTTTTGCTCAATATGATTCAGCGTTAACTAATTACAGCGTTAATTAAAAGTATTTATTTTGCCTTGGCGATAATTAGTTATAATAACGCTATTAACCATGAATTGGAGAATAATGTGGCTGCTGCATGTGCCCGTCATATTTTAGTTAAAAGCGAAAAGCTTGCGCAAGAATTAAAGGCTAAAATTGCCAAAGGGGCTGACTTTGGACAGTTAGCTAAGAAAAACTCGACTTGCCCATCAGGTAAGAAGGGTGGAGATTTAGGCGAATTTAAGCCAGGCCAAATGGTAAAAGCCTTTGATGACGTGGTTTTTAAAAAAGCGATATTAACTGTGCATGGTCCAATTAAAACCAAATTTGGTTATCATCTTATTCAAACCATTTATAGAAACTAATCATAGAGCAAAACTAAGTCTTCGTAAGGCGGAGTACTTTTAAAACGCAGTAGTTATAAAACTCAGTACTTATCCATCTCAATAGCTATAAAAATTGAAGGGCTATCCACTTAGCCCAATCAACCACTATATTTTGTGGTTCCTTTCTTTTGTCATTTAGGTCTGGTTGGTGCGCTTTGTTGACGTTAGCTATTGGTTATTCTTTAGGTCAACTGATAGCCCAGCCTGTGTGAAAACTAATTATTGTAAGTTTTCATTATTGAGGGTTTATATCAGCTCTTTATAAGGCTTCGCGTAGCGAAGCCGATATTTATGAATATCCATGCTTTATATT
>NZ_JACGVE010000073.1:0-10793 GCF_014077065.1 Colwellia sp. MB3u-4
CGCAGAGAAAATGCATCTGGGCAAGACGCTTGATTGAGCAATAGCTGGCTATTGTGATTGAGAGCACCGTAGCCTTGGTGTATTTTAACCAGCACAAGTGGGCAATAACTTAATGAAATTGGTATAACTTAAACGGCAGCTATGAGTTTGTAGAGACATAGCGTTGTATTTATCCTGACAGATAACTGAGCCAACAATATAGTCTTTAACCTTTTTAAAAATTCAGATGGCAGAAGCTATTTACTCGATATAATCACTTTAGGGGCTAACCTATTACTTTGATTCAACGCCTTTCTTATACTCTGCGATAAATTAAATATTGCCTATTCTCTGAGCGCTAAAGCGTTTGAACTCCCCCTAATCCCTTAACAGAGCTTCAATAGGGTTCATTTTTGCCACATTACGGGCTGGAAGATAACTAAAAAAATACCTATGAGGCTCGAGCAAGCAGAAGCGGCTATTATGTCCCACCACACTTCTAGTTAAGAAAAAATAATTAAATTTATAATCAGCTATTAACTCATATGACGTTGTTGTCGCTGCAATGATTTATTCTTAACCCTAGCTGCTACTTGTGGAACCGCATAAAGGCTCAAGCTGCTAAACAAGCTTTTCAATTTAGCTGCTTCGTAATCTTGCTCTATCTTTTCGATAACTACTTCATGTTTTTCAGGATATAAAGCTTCAACCGCTTGTGAAATTAGCTCAAATAACTTTTTCAGGTTAATTTTATGAATTTGCCCAGTTTTATTAAAAATCCACTCGGTAATCGCCATAAAATCATCAAACGGTTCATCCGACAACATATGGGGTAAAGCGTATTTAAAACGCCCTGAATTACCTATCATGTCCCAATAGCGAGCAAAGCGATTAATACGTTGCATGGTGGTAAAGCTCACCCTGTCGGTACTTAAGATATTAAAAGGCGGCAAGGGATTAAAACGCAAATCAAATGCTTCGGTATGTCGAATAATCGGACTACCTTTCAAACGTTTCAATATACCCATTTGAATTTCATGTGGACGACAATGATAAAGTTGGTTGAAGCTGTCTTTAAAGGTCTCGAAGGTTTCGCCGGGTAAACCAAAAATAAGATCAGCATGAATATGTGCGTGGGTATGATCTTTTAACCAGATTAAATTGTCTTTCGACTTAGCGTTGTTTTGCTTACGGCTAATATTTTTTTGCACTTGTGTATTAAAAGTTTGTATACCAATTTCAAATTGCAAACTGCCCTCTGGAAATTGCGCTAACACCTCTTTTAACTTTCTAGGCAGATGATCAGGCACTACTTCAAAATGCAGATACAAGTCGTTAGTCATTCGATCTAAGAAAAACTGCATAATTTTCATCGTGGTATTAATATTTAAATTAAAGGTTCTATCAATAAACTTAAAATTACGCGCGCCACGGTTATATAAAATTTCCATTTGCTCCAGAAATATGACTATCTCAAATGGTACAGAGGTTTTATCTAACGACGATAAGCAAAACTCACACTTAAACGGGCAACCACGCGAGGCTTCAACATAAAGCAAACGGTGGGTTAAATCTTCATCGGTATAATACTGATAAGGTGATGCTAACTCATTTAATTCAACCGGTTTTGAGTGAACTATTTTTTTATCGGGTGGCGTGTTATCTATTATGTCTTTACACAGTTGATAAAAACTTAAATCCGCCGGACCTGTCAATACATAATCGGCATTGGCAACAATGGCTTGCTGCTCAGTTTCATAACTTACCTCTGGCCCACCTAAAATAATCTTAATGTCAGGCGCGATAACTTTTAATAAGCTAACCACATCGGTGGTTTCAACAATGTTCCATATATAGACCCCAAACCCAACAATATCAGGTTTTGACGCAAGAATTTGTTCAACAATATCAATGGCGCGAGTTTGAATAATAAACTCTTTTATTTCACAATAATCCTGTAATTCTTTTAAATTAGCGTAAAGATAACGTAAACCAAAACTGGTGTGAAAGTATTTAGCGTTGAGGGTAGCAAGCACAATTTTAGGCACAGCTTTATCCATTTCATCACTTTTTAACTCAGCAACCTGAGTACACTTTTTTATGGCATCAGGTTTTATGGCATCTGAGGTATGTGCTTCAGTTAGATCAAGCTGGGTAACGGTTAGTTCGGGATAATTTAATTGTTCTGCCATACTACTTTTTAAATACCTTTGATTAAATACCTGATAATAATGTGCAATTATACTGTGATTGCTGATGTTATTCAGCAATCTTATTTTGGCTATTCCAGCTTACTGTTTTACTGTAAACAACACTTTTTATATTTCTTGTTGCTGCCACACGGGCAAAGATCATTGCGGCCAGCCGTTGCTAATGAACTCACGGGCACACTGTTCTCTAAAATGGTATTTTCGTCGTACAAGATATTAGACAACAAACCGCCCTCGCCCATTAACGAATCAAATACATCAAGGTCGTCGTTCGAAAGGTTATCGCTTGAAAGGCTATCGATTGAAGGATTGTCGAATACTTCATCATCTGAGCCATCACCTTCAGCCCAAGAGTTTAAGGTGTCAACAAGGTTAAACTCTGTTTGAATGATGCCAGACTCGATCAACTTACGCCCATCAAGGCTTTGCCATGCTTTTACTTCATCTTGTTTAAAGCGGTATTCATCAAATACGTCTTTATCACATAAGCCAATAAACTGACTTTTAAGATCATCAAGTTGATATTCGATACAAGAATCAGCTAATGCGCTCATTAAAAAACTACTGATTGAACTGGGTAAAGCCAAAAATGCGGCCAACCATAGCGTGATATGTTCACTCAATTCAGCCTTATCAATAGTGCCCACTTCGTATTGAGCAAATACCGCTTCCATAGCAGATGCTTTGCCATACATGGCTTGATGACCAGCAACAATATAGTCAGACAAGGCTTGTGTATTACCATTAGCGACATTATAAAATAAGGTTGATGTTAATTCAGTAATCGCATCACCAAACACCCCTTCAATAGGGGTTAAAAACGAGTCACTGCACGAAAAAAGCTGTAAGCACTTTGACAGCGCAGGAGAATATTTTAATTCGGCTAATAATAAGGTGCCAAAAAATAAAACGGCATTCTGCTCATCAGTTAGCGAACTATCATCTGCGACAAATTGATCTATTATCTGCTCTAATTCAGCATAAAATGCTGACCAATTCGTTTTAGCTACGTCGAGCGCGGCAACAGGTAGTTCGTTGTCATGTGCATTACCTATTACTAATAAAGCTTGTTCTAAATTCATGTAAATTCCGCGTTAAATAATCAATGATGAGTGGCAAATGCCAAATGTTATGAGCATTCAAAGTGCGTAGATTTTAATCGGATTAAAAATATTAACTACAAGGTACATGCTTGACTAATAGCCAGCTATTAGGATTGAATGCAACAGGGTAACGGGCTTTTTAAAGCGAATAAAACAAGCAATTTGAATGATGATGGGGGTATCTTAAACACTTCTTATTACCGTTACCATGCAAAGCATTAGATTCAACCTAATTTTCATTTGATTTGCCACTATAACGTCCAAATTGCTCTTGTTTCGCTGCCATAAATTTAGCGTGCCAATTTAACCAGAACACACACTCCTTGAAAAATGAACAACAAGATTTAAGCCGACCTGGCTTTATTTAGAATAACAATGATGACTTATAGGACTTTAGCTAGATATTTAGTACGATAGCTAGATATTTTACAGTGGTTTTTTAGCTTGTTCATTCAATAAAAAATAGCGTAAACGCAGCCAACCCTAATCTTTAGTTTAATATTTTTTAAGTTTTTTGTTAAGTTTTTTGTTAAGTTTTTAGCCATTAAATTGCTCAAATTTTAATGATAATTCTGCTGCCATTTTATCTTGTCCTTTAAGCCTTAATACTTCGATTATGCATTCGATGGTGCATAGGCCACCTTTAGGTTGATTGGCTCTCAGGTTATATAACGAAGCATTTGCCGTTTTCAAAGTGCATTGTGGCGCATTTTTTAAATACGAGCTCTGGTTGAAGATTTTATTTGATTCCTGCCATGTGCTATCAATAATAATAATGTTTTCATACTCTTCAATTGTTGGCCTTGGCCTTGATGCTGCAGACGATGATTCTGCCTTCGAATATAATAATACCGCCTCATTATTTTCTATGAGTCGAGTCAGGTCTTTATTAGGGTTTACTCTTTCCCAGATTATACGTTCAACAATTTCATTAGCACTTTCTAGTGCCAGAGCGCCGGTATTAGTTGCCCTATGTAATTCACGCTCATGGGTAAGTAAAAATATTTTCATTATTAGGTATTGTTCCGCTTTAGATTATTGTTGTAATGCTTGTTCGCCATACCTGAATAGTTAGCGCAAAATCTACCTTAAGCGCTTCAAGTAAAATGTGTGGAGCCATACTAGGATTCACTGGGTAATAATATAATGGGCTAGCGTATGCGGCAAAGGATAAAAAGCTAACTGTATTTATACAAAACAAATAATTAATCTTATGTTTAAATGCTATAGCGCAAAAGTGAGTAACAGACTAATAAAATACTTTGCACCCTATTTTTTCAACTTTAAAGAATTTAAGTTGTTAATTTTCAATACCTAACAATAACAATAAAAAATCAAGCCAACGTTGGCAATTGGTGAATGCAATTCACTTTGTATAGCCACAGCAATTTTTAGGTTGTTATGAATCCCAAATTAAGATGGTTAACATTACACCTGGATTAAGATAACTTTTGCCATTCGAGACATTAGCTTTTAAAGGCACTTAACACTTCGGATTAGGTCTTCGATAACGCCTATTAAGAGGTAAAAAATTGTGTAGCGAAGCGTAGCCAACTGTTACGTGTCCTTGTTTGTTTATTTTCTTATAAAGCAAGAAAGACTAAACTTTAATTGTACCTTTTAAATAATGTACGGCTTTACCTAAAAGATAAACCTTATTATCCGCAACGTTGCATATTATATTGCCACCGCGTTTAGACGCCTGATATGCAATTAGTTTTGATTTATCAAGCTTTTCAGCCCAATAAGGGGCTAGGCCCGTATGGATAGAACCTGTAACAGGGTCTTCATCACCGCCATTTGCAGGCCAAAAATAACGAGATACAAAATCATAAACGTTTGATTTAGATTTAGAGGTTACAACAACATCATATGGAGCGAGCTGCTTTAATAACTCATTATCTGGAACGACTGAAGTCACATCAATTTCGTTTTCATAAACAACAAAGTATGCTTGATTGTTTAATAATACTTCCGTCGGCTTAATTGAAAGGCCGTTTAATAAAGCTGATGGTATATCGCTAATAACTTCAGGTGGCCTACTCGGAAAATCCATCTGAATATAACCATTATCCATTTTCGTAATAGATAAATTACCTACCGCTTCAGCGTAAAAATCAATATGAATCAAATTATCGTTTTTAGCAAAAATAACAAATGAAGATGCTAATGTCGCATGACCACAAAAATCAATTTCAGTTATAGGTGAAAACCAACGGATTTCATATTTGTGAAGGTTAATAACTTTAACAAATGCGGTTTCTGATAGGTTATTTTCCATAGCAATAGATTGCATAAGTTCATCAGAAAGCCAGTCGTTTGTAATAATTACGGCGGCTGAATTTCCTTTAAACGCAACATCTGTGAATGCATCAATAATGTTGATTTCTAATTCCAATTGAGAATCATACTCCATAGTGATATTTAAAAACGCCCTAATAATAAGCAAAAAATTGTTGGCTGAAATTAGCAATGAAGGAGCAAAAGCCAACTGCTTTTTGTCCGTTTGAACATCTTATATGTTGATTACAATTTACGATTGTTGGTTTTAGGATGACCGTTTATGGTGAGGCTTAAAAATACCAACCCAAAAAGCAAGCTCCAATAAAATAGCTAAAACAATAAATGCAATCGAACCAATAGCACTACCAATAAAATAACAAACTAGTGCTAAGCAAATCAAAGCGCCTAATAATAAATACTTACCTAATTTACTCATGTTTCCTCCTTCTTACAGCCAAAGCCAAACTAACGCCTCATTCAGAGGCAAAAAATAGTTGGTTAAAATAAGCGACGCAGGAGCAAAAACCAACTGTTTCTTGTCCTTTGGAATGACTTATAGATTACGGTTACTCCGAACCTTTTAGTTCTTGTGGGTTAAACTGGTGGTTGTAACTATTCCACTTTGAAGCAATACCAATATCATAACCGTAGGTAAGAGTTACTTGAATTAAGTTTTTATTTAGTGACTCTGGGTACGTATTAATTATAGTTTGGGCTACTTGCTTTGCGATATCTGGATCGTCAACATTATCTTTATATAGAAAAGCCTGAGTATTCACGTATGTCGTTGTTTTGCTGACAGAATCAGATGAAGTAAAAGTAGTTGAACCTTCTGTAACCCCTGCATATTTTACTAATTCGTTATTATTTATTGCTTCCTGTGTTGCTAACAGGTCTTTAAAAGGTTCTGATTTCGCTAAGTCAGAAGTAAATACAGGTACAAGGCCTGCTGTAACAAATAAGACTGCAACTACAACTAAGTGAGGTTTCCACACTGATGGCACCTCTTCAGAATTAACCTTAGAGTTTACAACATAAGTGCCTACCACAAGATCATGAATTGATTGACGCGTAACGCGGTTAAAAATATATAAGTAAGAAATTGAGAATAAGCCACCAAATATAATAAATGATAACGGATACATTAAGTATGAGAGCAATGCTTCGTTAGTAATTTGCGCTCCATTAAGTGAAAATGGAACGGCAAGGAAGCTATACCTTAAAAAGGACTTAGGCAGGCTTAAAGTTGAATTGGATGAATCAACGACTCTTATGTTTAGAAGTTTTTTACCGATTGTCTGACCATTTGATAAAGAGCTATTCATCACCCCAAAATATGTGATTGATACTACAAAACCAATTAATCTTCCCCATCCACCAAGCTCGACGAAGGTATCTTCTAGAAATAGGCCTACAACATAACCCAAAACACCTAAAAATAGAGTATCAATCAACAAGGCTCCGATTCTTCTCCAGAATCCACAAATCCATTTTCCTTGTACTTCTTCCAAAATTTAATCCTTACTACAATGTTTTAAAAGTAATCTAACGCCCATTTAAGCGGACAAAAATTGTTGGTTAAAATGTGAAGCGAAGCGGAACCTAACCAACTGTTTTTGTTACGTTTGAAGTACTTGTTATATTCCAGCGACGTTAAACCTACCGTGTTTAACCCAACCATAAAGAAATACAGAACTGACAATACACTGAATTAAAATAATCCAGAAAAAAGAAGCCTCGAGGAAACCTGGATAGCTCAGGGTGTACATCAATGAGATTAAGCCGAACAAACCACCAAAGCTAAGAAAACCTAATACGGTCAAAGTAGAAAAGTAGCCAATGTTCTTTCTAGACACGATGCCGTAAATAGCAACTGCTGCGAAACATAGAAAAATCGCTGACGAAACTATGGTCAGATCATTTACTCCACCGTCTACAATTTTCTCCTGAGCCAACTTCACCCCTCTCATTAGAAGAAGCAGTATTAACCAGCCAATAGTTAGATTTCTCATCATACTCCATGTGAACATAACGAGCTTGTAGAATAACTCGTTTTTTATGAATTCCCCCTAAAATCGGGGTACCAAAAGCATTACCTATATCGAGTAAATCGTCTACAGCGTGATACAGGAACATAAAAATTTAGTGATTTTGGCTGAATTAGTTATTCTACAGCCTCAACGCCCTACTAAGGGGCTAATAAATAGTTGGCTAAAATAGCGAACGAAGTGAGACTAGCCAACTGTTTTTAGTCCCGCTTGAGTAGCTTGTTAGCAGCTCAACTCAAATTAAGGATGCGGTTAACAAACTCTTGCGTTTCTTCACTAAACATTTCAAGTTGTTCAACACTCAAAACATCATATTTTTTCAATGTAACAATCTTTAATATCACATTATTGCGCGTTGGATTGTTAAACATTTCAGCTATTTTGGCATCTTCTGTTTCAATAAAACGATACAAATCTAAATATGATTCATGTTCTTTACCAGATCGAACATTGGCAATATTATTGACTTGCCTAAAAACCAACTCACAAGCTTTGGCTGTTAATTCTGATTGCAGTTTACGAAACAACTTCCAATCTTTCTCAGGAATG
Organism: Colwellia sp. MB3u-4; assembly: GCF_014077065.1. NCBI lineage: Bacteria > Pseudomonadati > Pseudomonadota > Gammaproteobacteria > Alteromonadales > Colwelliaceae > Colwellia > Colwellia sp. MB3u-4. Next base: position 8,173 of record NZ_JACGVE010000073.1, read on the forward strand.
GATGACATATCAAACCCTCTTTGACTGCTAACGCCGCTTTAAGCGGCGAGTAATAGCTTGCTAAAATGTGTAGCGAAGCGAAATCGAGCAAACTGTTAGCAGTCCCGCTTAAAATGCTTGTTATATATATTATCCACTTTACCAGTCAAATAAATCAAATATCACAGCCAAAAGAGTATTATTACGCGCATGTTTTATACCTTTTTTTACATCTGACTTTTCGACGTTACCAGTGTTTAAATGTTCAGGTAAACCCCTTTCTCTTTGTTCTACGCTAGTCTTAACATCAGATAAAACCATGTGGTTTGTGCTTGAGCATCCAGATATTAATAATAAAATGAAAAACAATGTTGATAATTTCATACACCCTCCTTGAAATATATAACGCCAAGCTAAGCAGAAAAATACAGTTAGGCTAAACTGCGCGAAGCGCGAGCCAACTGTAATTTTTCCGTTTAAGCGCCTTATTATGTGAATTAGCCACATGCTAATTGTGATTGTTGTTTACAAGCTATTTGGGATTGTTCTGTTGATTCACCACCCATACAGAAATCCAATCTTAGAGTTCTTTTTTCTGGTGCAGATTCTGCGACTGTTGAAGCAGGAACCCATTTCCATTTTCTAAGCATTTTACGAGAGTATTTACCGACATACTTTTTAGGTACTGAGTTAATTATTTCAACATTCTCAGTTTTACCTGATTTGGAAATATTAAAAGATAAAACAGCGCAGCCTTTTATTCCAGAACGGGCAAGCTCTATTGGGTATTTAGGCGTGTTTTGATTTGCACGCTTCCAAATGAAGTCACTAGTCGGTTTAACATCTGTAACCTGTACATCCGCATAAATATTCTTCGCTACGCTACTTATGGATACACTCATAAGCGCGAAAGCAGTTAGGGCTAATAAATTTTTCATATACACTCCATTGTTTAATCAATTCACATAAAACCCAAATAACAGACTAAGTAATGGTTGGCTAAAATTGTGTAGCGAAGCAAAACGTAGCCAAGCATTACAGTCCTGCTTTATTAGCTTGTTAGGCTAAGATTATTACTCAACAAGATCAACTGGGTACAAGATACCAAGCCCATTATATTTATGACATTTTAAAACTAGCCTTCTTTGTGCATTAATGCCTTTTTGACAGGTTACATCTTGGCTTTTTAAGCCGTAACGTTTGATATATTCTTTAACTATCTCATCTATTTTATCTTTTTGTTGTTCTGTAGCGGCTGCATAGAAATTGTTATATTGCTCAGTCCATTCTTTAACATTGGCTTCTTTTGCAACACCTAACCAGCCCATACCTAACAGTGTAGATTGTTGAACATAATTACCTTTAAGAAACATAAAGGCTAGCGCATACTGAGAGCCTTTATATCCCCATGCAGCAGGCTCTTTAAGTAGGTTAAATGCATCTTCGTAATTGCCTTTATCATATTGCTTAATCCCATTTATCTCTTTAAACCCCAAAGATATCGTGGTTTTTCTCACTATATCTGTTGATTTACACGAAAATAAAAAAACAGAAAGACACAGTAGTGATACCAATCTTTTAATACGCATTTAAAATCCTTTAATACGAGTAAACTTGATAGTAGCCAAACGCCCTATTAATGGGCTAAAAATTGTTTGCTAAAATAGCGAGGAACAAGCAACAGCAAACAATTTTTAGCCCTGCTTGATTGACTTATAAAGCTTTTTAGCAAAACTATACAACAAGAAATTCTTAACTTTACCTTTTCCCGATTTAACCAAAGGCCAGTTATACGAAAACATTGGTTCACCATTATTTTCGTAAACAATAGTCAATGCAGTAAGGTTATCAATTGCAGTATTGAGACTCAATAATAAGGTAGATTTCATTGTTGCTTTATCGTTTATTAAGGGAATTTCAATATAACCACGGGCGAATACTTTTCCATTTAAGTCTAATGGAAAAACAAATGCCTCTTCCATGGCATCACCTATTGTATATGTGTAAAAACCTTTGCCATATTCATCAATTTCTAACAAATGATAGGAGTAATTTACTCCATTAAATTTAGCCCCTTCCCAAGTCCCCTCAAAGCTTGTATTAGCAATTGCATTAACAGATAAAAAGGTAAATAAAATAACTATCAGAGTACGCATAATTTCCTTTGCTTTATAGCACCCAATTAACGGGCAATAAAATTATTGTCTAAAATGAGTGACTTAGGAGAAAAAGCCAACTTTTTTTATCCCTGTTTAATTTCTTATGTGAATTAACTACCACAAGTTCCGTTTTCTTGTATTGGCGGGCACTTAACTGTACCAAAAGAGCAAAAAACACAGCAATCACCAGCTAAAGGCTTTAAGAGTTTATGACAAGATGTACATTCATAAAAATATTGGCAAGCATCCATTGGCATAGTTTCTTCATTTTTTGCACCGCATTCAGGGCAAGTGATAATCGATTCTAGAATTATCTGATTCATTTAATACCTCAATAGATTAAATTTCACTATTCACATAACGAGCCTGTAGAATTACTCGTTTTTATTATAATTATTTAATCAAAATACTCTAACTGGATTATTTTCTTTTAACAATCAAAAACGTTTACGTTTTTGGCGATTTTAATGTTTGCATTGTTAA
>NZ_JACGVE010000074.1:0-178088 GCF_014077065.1 Colwellia sp. MB3u-4
CAGGAAAAATGGCCAAATATAAGGCATTTATTTTAATAACTAGTTGTTCTAATTATTAAATAAATAACGCAGTAGTGGGTTATTTTAACCAGTAAAAATGATCAGATAATTAGTGAGATTGGTATTATTGTTATTGACATGATTTATGCTCATATTAGTCATAACTAAGCTTAGTTATGACTAATATGAGCTAACTGATTTATCGATAATTGATTACGACCATTGTCTTTTGCTTGATAGAGTTGTTCATCAGCAAGCGTGATCCAATCTGTAATTTTTTCAGAATATGTCGCATTAGCCGTCACCACGCCAATAGATATTGTGACACTTATCAACTCCCCAGTGTCATGTTCAAATTGATGCTGGGCTATTTCTTGACGTAATTCTTCAAGCTTTTCTAGCATAATGCCTTGCTCATCATGTTGCGCAACAATAATAAATTCTTCACCGCCAAAGCGTGCCACAATATCACTGCGGCGAGGAAACTTATTACTCATGACTTCAGCAACATATTTTAAACAGCGATCACCCATTAAATGACCATATTCATCGTTAAGCTTTTTAAAGTGATCAAGATCTAGCATAGCCACTAACATAGTGGCATTATTTCGCGCCAGTATCGCTTGTAACTCACTAAATTTATTGTTCAGATAACGACGATTATATAAACCAGTTAAACTATCTTTATTGGCTAATTTTTTTAGGGCCGTATTCGCTTCATTTAATGCTTGGGTGCGTTTTTCTACTATATCTTCTAAAATAAATTGCTGCTTAAGTAAACGCTCTTTCGACTGCTGTAATTCCTCGTATAAGATTAAAAAATCAGTAGGCGCGACATAAGGCATAGTTTTGTAACCGCTTTTACCTCCACCGCGGGCAAGCTCTTTTAAAGCGAAGGCTAATGGTCTACTCAAAGTGCGAGCAAATTGGTTTGCTAAGACAATCACCAAAATAAAAATAACGAATAACGAGATAAAAATAGTCAAATATTGTTGCTCTACTAAAGCTAAAATTTGCCTATGCTCAATTAAAATAAATATTTTCCAGCCATTATTAAGTACCGATTGACGGTGCAAATAACGCTGTTTATTGGCACCATAAGTGTCAATCGTCAGTAGTTGATGTTTGGCATTCGCTTGATCCAAAGAAAAATTAAATTTCGACAATGTCGCCAGTGCTAAATCCGCATCAGCATAAATAACATTGTCATTTTCATCCGTTAATACCAGATCAATTTCTCGATCATTGGCAGCATAACGATTAACCTGCTTAAATAAATTAAGATTTAGCGAACCTTCAACAATACCAACAGGTTTATTTTTCTTGTTAGTATTATCGTTAGCATAAATTGGCGCACTAATAGCAATAATAGGGTCGGCACCAAAACCTCGACCCAAAAAAACCGAAGAAACATAAAGCGATTGCTGAAAAAAGGCTTGGGAAAAATACGAGCGGTCAGCAACACTAAAGCCACTTTGGGGCAGGTTTTCCATTAAAGCACGCGGTGAAGAAGTCACTAAATTGCCATCTTGATTGGCAATCAGCATGGTCAAAAAACCAGGATAAATTTCATGTACTTTAGTCAAGGCATCATCATAATTATTGGGCTCAATAACCGATAAGCTATTCGCTACTTGGGCTATTGCTTTCTTATGATCATCAACATAACTTTCAATAATACGCACCACGTACTGACTGCTAATATCAAGCTTATCTTGAAATTGTTGATCTTGAATATTGGTTAAACTTCGACTTAAAAATAAACAAACGCCGACCACAAAAAAAGCCGACATAACCCATAAAATATACTGCAAGTATTGTTTGAGATTTTTCACTAGCGGTGGTTGTTGTGACTTTATCCAACCTCTCAGTTTATCACCAAATACAAAAATCAAGATAACAGCTAAAGCAGTATAAAAAATTCCGTTGATACTTTGTTTAAACAAAGAAAATATTAAATATTCTGGCGCATTAGTCGTAGTGAATTCAATTAACAATGCGGTCAGTGGCATACCAATAACCAACCAATACAAAAAATCTGCTGTTGGTAAATACCAACCACGACTACGCAAATAAGAGACAAAAAGCGCTTCGCAGCCAAAAGTTAAAAAACCAAAGGGATGACCCCAAATAATTAACAACGGCGCGACACAAATCAAAGCACATAATAGGGTCAATGCGGGGCGAAGATAGGCGGCGGCAATAATAAATGCAAGGTTACCAAGCACTAAAAAAATACTATAGGCGAGCTCTATTGGGTAACTATTGAGTAAAGCGCCAGTTAAACCTAAAACTAAGGCGAATAAGATCGGGCCGATTTGACTAGGTTTAGGTTCAACAATGTCATGGTCATTGTCAAGCTTTAGAGCAATTTCAATAGGCGCTATAGCCATATATAATGTACCATTCCAATGGTGATTAAATTACTATGATGTGAACTCTATAGTGACGAAAGCTGCGATAGTGATTAAAAGTTACTAAAAACATCTCCTCAAAGCAAAATATTTTTTATCAACCATAAAATATTAGCCACTTCATACCAATATAAATATAACAATTATTGATAGTGCATTAAATACAAAAGCCCTGTCAATATCATTGCAGGGCTTTTGGCAAAGTTTCTAGCTTTTTATGAAGATTAAACCATATCGGCAAACGGGTTCTTTGCGGGTAACACTATTTTATTAGTAAAACCGCTAACACTAATATCTTCATCCGTAATAGTAAGATCATCATCCATTAACGTACCATCGCCAAAACGGTAAATAATTTGAAAATCGCCACTATCGGCTTGCGCTTGATATTTAACTCTTGCTTGTTCTACCACAGTGGCTTTATCACGGTAAATTTGCATCGCAGCAGCGCCGTGGCGTTTTTCCATCATCCCCAAGGTTACCGTTGGAGAAAACAAAGTCGCTGTGGCGTTGTTGCCACCAAAACCTTTCGAGTTAATAAAGGCGACGTCCATATCTTGACAATGCCAATGCTCAGTAGCAATATTTAAACGCTCGTTATAAACATCATCGGCCACTTTATCAATAGTGGTAATACCCGGCATAATATTGTGAGCAAATATGCCTAGCGCCATAGCTACCTGATCGCCACTGGCTGGGCCAATAGTATGACCAACAAAGGCTTTAGGTGCTGCTATCGGCCAATTATTAATATCAAAACTTTTGGCAATACGATCATAAATTAACGATTCAGTAACACGGTTTTGTGGGGTACTAGAGCCATGCGCTAAAATAAAGCTACGTTGTTGAACTGACTCTGCGCCAATAATCGACTTAGCCAAGGAAACTGACTTTGCCATAGTGATATAATTACCGGGTCCTGGTGCTGTAATCGATTTTTTAATACCGTCGGCGTTAGTAAAAACATCCGCTACTGAACCCAAAACATGCATACCAAGCTCTAGCGCTAAGGCATCATCCACTAAAACAATAAACTGCGCGGCTTCACCAATGGTAAAACCACAGTTATCACCAAACGGGCGGCTAGTGCGACGATGATCGGCAACGCCATTACCATCAATTTTTTTCAAACCTTCTTCATTGGCCAGTGCACTCATGTTGCCAAAACCTTCAACAACTTCAGGCGTAATAGCACAGTCATTACTACCCACAATGGCCAAGCGAATACGCCCTGCTTGAATATCTTGTACTGCCGCTTTTAAGTTATATAAAAAAGTGGCACATGCGCCGGTAGAGGTAAAGGTTGTTCCGACACTGCCAGTAACATAAGCGTTGATAAAGTCAGTCGACATGGTGTTTAAACCAAGGGCTAAATTTTTTGTTGAAACACGCTCACCTTTTTGGCGATTTTGCATCATGCCACCCAAGCCTTCAGCTTGAGTTTGACCAAATACCGAGGCTGAATAGGTACCAATTTCATCTGGGCAAATTTTATCAACAATTTCACTCCAACTATAACCGGTAGAATGAATAGCATCAGCAGCGCCAAAAATAGTCGCTTGTAAACCACGTGGCTGGTAACGGCTGTTATATAAACTGGCGGGTTTAAAACCTGTTGGAAATTGCCCTGCCGCTTTAATGGGGTTATCCCGAGTTGAGTCATGTTTGACTTCAATTTCACCGGCAATATCAACACGAACACGTTTATCTGCTAGTTCAGTAATTTGCCATGTGCGCGGTAATGGCTTAGGTAAATCACGGGCACGGGTTTCAAAGCTAATACCCTTTTCGCCAGTGTCCATCGTCAATTTTTGCTGCCATGGCGTCGCATCAGGGTCAAAATGTTCATTTTCAATTTTGCGAATTAATGTACCCGCTAAAATTTCTTCACCGAAACGTTTTTCAACCTCAGATTTGTCAACTACCTTACCTTCGGCATCAAGCAAGTGTCCGTCTTGACTGGTCAGTAAATTCATTAATGTTGCTAAACCAACAAAAGTTTCTTGGCGAGCTTCAGCATTTAATTTATCAATAACAATGCGGCGAAAGCCCTGATGAAACGATGTTCTACCTGCGGCATTAATACCGCCCATGCCGACTATAATAGGTAACGCAGTCATGAAAAAATCTCTTTAAATTCAAATATTAGTATTTATGTTGATCAGTGTAAGAGTTAGCGAAAATAAATAACATTCATTTATAGCCATAAAATATGTCAAAATAGCCAAACAAGTAGAATAAAGAGTGATGAGGTTAATGAAGACAAAATTTAAACGCCGTAAAGACAATACCATCAAGATTGCCTTGTTGCTTTATGATCAAATGCTAGCAACCAGTGTCAGCCTGCCGGTTGAAATGTTACGTGCGGGAGAAGCGGTGGCTTTGCAAGCAAACCGCCATGCACCGCGTTTGTCTATTCAAATGGTTGCTGAAAGCATTAAACCGATATCAACTCGCGCTTTAATTAAACTACTGCCTGATATTGACATAGATCATGCTCAACGGCCTGATTTTGCCTTTATTCCTAGTTTGTGGCGCAACCCCAGACCGACCATTGCTCAACAACCAAAAATGTTGCAGTGGTTAACTGAGATCTGGGGCAAAGGCTCAACCTTAATTGGCGGTGGTACCGGAGTTTGCTTAATGGCTGAGGCCGGTATTTTAGATTATCACCCAGCAACAACCCATTGGCACTATGTGGAGCAATTTAAACGTGATTATCCAAAAGTAGATTTGAAGCCAGATTTTTTTATCACCCAATCGGAACGCACTTATTGTGCGGCCAGTGTCAATGCCTTAGCTGATATTGTTGTGCATATTATTTTTCAGATTTACGGCCAAAATGCCGCACAACAAGTAGAGCGAAACTTTTCCCATGAAATTAGAAAGCCTTACGAAGAACAGCGTTATTTAGAAGGTGCGGTAGATCGCCACCCTGATGAGTTAATCAGCCAAATTCAATTTTGGTTAAAAACCAACTTAAATACTGAGTTAAGCTTAAATGACATCGCGCAGCAGTTCGGCATCAGTCAGCGTTCATTTACTCGCCGATTTAAATACGCCACCGGCATTAATGCGACACAATATTGGCAACAATTAAAAATACAAAGCGCGAAGGAATTATTAGCCGCGAGTAATTTATCTATTCAAGAAGTGGCTTTTCAAGTCGGTTATCAAGACCAAGCAAACTTTACTCGCCTGTTTAAGCAAAGGCTCAATATAACGCCAAAAGCTTACCGGGCGATGGTGAGAAGAAAATTATTTAGTAACGGCTAAGATAAGGACATTTTTTATTGTTCTATCTTAGGGCCTGATTTTTAGGGCTTGAGGGCTTAAGCTTTCGCGTGAGATTTTTAGTACTGAGTTTAAATACTGGGCTTAAATACTGAGCTTAAATACTGAGCTTATTAAAATTTATGCGCAAAATTCACTATGTAACAAGTTAATTAGTTTCACCACTGAAAGGTTGGCGATACTGTAAAAGATGGTTTGTGATTCGCGTCGCGTTTTAACTAAATTATCTTGACGTAATCTAGCTAAATGTTGCGATAAGCTTGATTGGCTCAAATCGACAAAATTATTCAGTTCATTCACCGACATTTCCTTTTCGCCCAAATGACATAAAATCAACAGCCGATGTTCATTACTCATTGCTTTCAATAAGTCCGCCGCTTGCGAAGCATTATTACGCATTTCTTTTATATCAATTGCGGCTAACTCGGCCATTTATTACTCGCTATTCATTATCGCAAAAAAATCATTTTATCGCGTAAAGTTATTTATAGTTGGATATTACATTAGATACTGCTAATATAAAAGTACATTACATTTTTCTAATATACCTTAACGTTATAATGAATGTTATAACGTAGACGAGGAAGCATTTTGAACTACCAACGCGTATTAAACTTTGCCATTGCAAAGCCAAAAGTTATCTATAGCTTACTATTGCTGATCACACTATTGAGTGTGGCTATGCTACCCCAAATAGCTATTGATACCGATCCTGAAAATATGCTCAGCCAAGATGCACCGGCGCGGGTATTTCACAATCAAATAAAAACTGACTTTCTGATGCGCGATATGATTGTCGTTGGTTTAGTCAGTAAAAATACTGTCTTTACGCCTGAAATCTTAAGCGTTGTTGAGCAATTAACTAACCAAATTTTGCAACTTGATGGCGTAATTAAACAAGACCTACTGTCGCTCAATGTGGTCGACAATATTCGCCAGTTAACTAATGAGCAAGGTGTTAACCAAGGTATTTTATTTGAATACCTGATGAAACAAGCGCCAACTACACTTAAAGCAAGCCAAGACATTCAGCAAGCAGTGAAACGTTTACCCATGCTGAACAACACCTTAGTCTCTGGCGACAACAAAGCGGTCGCCATTTATGTGCCCATTATCGCCAAAGATCAAAGCTACATTATTGCTGAACAAATTCGTCACTTAGCTGCCAATATCAGCACCATTGAGCAAGATGATTTAGCCATTCACATCACAGGTTTACCCGTGGCTGAAGACCAATTTGGCTACGAAATGTTTGTTCAGATGGGGGTCGCGGCGCCATTAGCGGGTTTAGCGATATTTTTATTACTGTGGTTTTTCTTTCGCAATTTTGCCTTGATCATTGCCCCTATGGTGGTGGCTATGGCAACAGTATTAATTATCATGGGCAGCTTGATTGGCTTAGGTTTTACCGTTCATATTATGTCTTCGATGATCGCAATATTTTTGATGCCGATAGCCGTGGTTGATTCTGTGCACATTTTATCAGAATTTGCCGATCGTTTTAAAGCTGGTGATGACGGGTCAAAAACCATTAAAAAAGTGATGGGCCATTTATATAAACCTATGCTATTTACCTCAATTACCTCTGCCGTCGGCTTTTATTCCTTGATGTTAACCCCTATTCCACCGGTAAAAGTTTTTGGCGCCTTTATCGGTACCGGCATTTTATTAGCCTTTGTTTTAACCATTACTTATATCCCTGCTTATATCGCCCGCATGAAGCCTGAAACCTTAGCCAAATTACAGCGCGCTATTGCACTGATGGAACAAAAAGGTAAGTTAGCCACCAGTCTAGAGAAATTAGGCACTTTTTCAGTTAAACGTGGCAAACTTATTTTGATCGCTTTTATCGCTTTATTTGCGGTCAGCCTAGTCGGTGTGAACCGCATTATCATTAACGACAATCCAGTGAATTGGTTTAAAGCGGATCATGAAATTCGTATCGCTGATAAAGTCCTTAATCAACACTTTGCCGGAACCTATGATGCATGGATAGTGTTTAGTAATAACCAGCCACCACCACAAACCGCCCTTAATAGCTTTAGGGCAATACTTGACGGTGCCAATGAGAGCGAAGCAAAAACCACTATTGCAGAAAGCTATAAACAGTGGGTAAAGCATAATAGCCGTGAGAAAGTCAGTTTTTTCACGCAAGATTTATTAATACAGCTTGATGACTTTCGCTTTAGCGCAAGCGCGCTAGAGCAACCTTGGCTTGAACAACTTTATAAGATCAGCGCGCAAGCGAACAATGCCCAAAAAATATTTACCGACCCTGAGATGCTTAATTGGCTCGCCACATTACAAAGCGCTATTGTCAATGCAGGCGATGTTGGCAAGGTTAATAGTTTGACCGATATCATTAGTACCGTTAACCGTGAATTAAACTCAGGTGACGATAAAGACTTTGCTATTCCTAGTAGCAGCAATGGTGTCGCACAAACCTTATTGCAATTTCAATCGTCTCATCGCCCACAAGATCTATCACACTTTGTTAGCCAAGATTATCAACGGACACTTTTATGGCTGCAAATGAGCAGTGGCGACAATCAGCATATGGCTAGCGTGGTGAGTTGGTTAGACGACTACATAGTTACCAATCCACCGCCTATCGACGTTCAGCATCAATGGGCCGGTAAGTCATACCTCAATGTTGTTTGGCAAGACGCCATGGTTAGCGGCATGATCGATAGCCTGCTGTCATCATTTGTTGTGGTATTTTTTATTATGGTGCTACTCTTTAGATCGATAAAATATGGCATATTAGCCATGCTACCCCTAACCTTTACCATCACCATGATCTACGGATTAGTGGGCTGGTTTGGCAAAGCTTATGATATGCCTATCGCGGTGCTTTCAGCATTAACACTGGGCTTATCTATTGATTTCGCCATTCATTTTCTTCAGCGTGTGCGCGAACTTGAAATTGAAAAGCAAAGCCTAAGTTTGGCATTACAAGCTATGTTTCAAGAACCTAGCCGCGCTATCGCCCGCAATGCCATTGTTATTGCTATTGGTTTTACGCCACTCTTGTTATCACCACTGATGCCCTATATCACGGTGGGCTTTTTCTTAGCCAGCATCATGATTTTATCCGCCTTAGTCACCTTAGTATTACTACCGGCGATACTGACACTATTAGCTCGGCGTAATAAGGCTAAGACTACAACTACAAAAAATTTAGCACAATCATAAGGACACCCTGATGAGCATTAACCTAAGTAATCATCTAATAAAAGCAGCAAAAGTTAGTGGCCAAGTCGCCTTGTCGTTTAGCTTATTGTTAGCAACTCACTTTACCTTACAGGCCGCAGAACCTAAGACGCTAGCCAATGAAAATGCTACGACAAAGGTCACAACAAAACCAGTGCGCGATATTATCGATCAAGCCAACCTTGCTTCATATTATGCCGGTGACGATGGCAGCGCTGAAGCACGGATGATTATTGTTGATGAAAACGGTAACCGCCAAATGCGCCAATTCACCATTTTACGCAAAGATGAAAAAGATCTGGGTGATCAAAATATGTTGGTGTTTTTTTCCCAGCCAAGCAATGTCAAAGACACAGTATTTCGCGTGGAAAAACAACTTGAATCTGATGACAATCGCTGGTTATTTTTACCGGCACTCGATCTAGTAAAACGTATTTCTGCTGGCGATAAACGCACGTCTTTTGTTGGTTCACATTTTTATTATGAAGATGTTTCTGGCCGCAATCCTAAAGAAGACAACTTTACCTTAGTCAGCGAAGATAAAGACAACTACCTGATTAACGCAGTCGCAAAAGATCGACAAAGTGTCGAATTTAGTCGCTATACAGTGAAAATTGATAAAGCTAATTTTTTACCGATTGAGACTATCTATTTCGACCAAAGCAATCAAGCAGCACGCAAAATGACGGTACTGCAAGTCAAAGACATTGACGGTATCGCCACCGTGATGAAATCACGCATTACCAACCTAAGCAATAATAGCTATACCGAAATGCAATTTCGACACGTTAAATATAACCTGGGCTTACCTGACAATATTTTTAGTGAGCGTAGCATGCGCACGCCACCTAAAGCTTGGTTAGAATAATCGCTAAACTATTTACCTAACACCATCATGCCTATGCCATTCGCACAGGTAATATGGTTAGTCAGGTTTTAGCCCGGAAAGTTAACGGCATAAAGATGAACGGCCGCTATTCATTGTCTCCTTAGATGCCAATAATAAGGCGCTAAAGACAAAACGATTAATTTAAAAAAGGTGATGACCATTAATAATATTTTATTAAGCAAAAGGTTTTTATGCCATACGCTGCTACCTTGTCTGCTAATTTTAGTTAATACTTCCGCTATGGCTAATAATGAAAATATCACCAAGGCGCAGCAGACAACTGACTCTAGTGATGAATGGGCAGAGTCCTGGGTCGAAGCGCCACCTCCGTCACCATGGCAGTTAACCGGTTTTGTTGAGGCTGGCTACGGGCAGTTTTTACAAAATAATATGGTCGAAAATAGCGCGTCACTGAATGAGATTAACGCTAGAGTCAATCTCGATTATAGCCATGAACTTTTCGAGGCCAGTGGTAAACTTGACAGCTACTATGATGCTGTATTGGCCAAAACCATTTTTCACACCCGAGAACTGAGCATTAGCGCTAGCCCGTTTAGTTTTGTTGATATAAAAGCGGGTAGGCAAGTACTGACTTGGGGCACTGGCGACTATCTGTTTCTCAATGATTTATTTGCTAAAGATTGGCAGTCTTTTTTTTCTGGCCGAGCCGATGAATACTTAAAAGCGCCATCGAACAGTGTTAGAAGTAACTGGTTTTTTAACCAAGTTAATTTCAGCTTAGTATGGACACCAGAATTCACCCCTGATAACTATATTACTGGCGAACGTTTCTCATTTTATTCGCCACAAGCACAGCAAATAGTCGCGCCAGAACAAGGTTTTTCCGTCGATAGAACCCATAAAGCACAATGGTCTGCTCGCTTAAAAACCCGTATTAATGATGTTGAGTTTTCACTTTATGGTTATCAAGGCTTTTGGCCAACACCTGTGGGCAGTAAAACCTTAGTAGAAAACCTAGGAGGGAATCCCTCTTCAAGCCAAAGCCAAAACCAAGCTTATTTTCCAAGGCTAAATTCATGGGGCGTTAGTGCTTTAGCGCCGTTTAAAGGCGGCATCGTCAACTTTGAATACGCTACGTATAATAGCATTGAAGATCAGCACGGAGATAAGGATCTGATCGCCAATGGCCAACACAGATTGTTAATAGGTTATGAACGCGAGCTAGCGAAAAATTTCACCGCCGGCCTGCAATATTACCTAGAGCGCACTAAGCATTATCAAGCTTTAGTTGATAATAGCCTAGTGCCTGAGCAATTAGTGGCTGAAAATCGCCACTTATTAACCCTACGTTTAAGCTATCGCGCGCAACGACAAACACTGCTTTATTCACTCTTTACTTTTTATTCGCCTAGCGATAAAGACGGTTATGTTAAACCTGCCGTTAATTATCAATATAATGACCAATGGTTATTCAGTGCTGGCGCTAATGTATTTTTTGGCCGACATGAGTATTCTTTTTTTGGCCAACATCAAGATAATAGCAATGCTTGGTTACGCGTGCGTTATCAGTATTAACCTAGCAAAGCCGTCAATGTAAGCAGATGATATGACTAAAATACTCATCTGCTGATCACTGGTTTACAGCAAAAGAAAGTAAGCCCAGCTCACCAATAACAGTAACCAAGGTAAAGCCGATAGTGCTCTAGCGCTGTTAGCTGAGCTTTCTGGTTTAATGCTTTCGGTAGCTATTGTCTCTGTTGATTCATTCGCTTTCGCTGCGACTGTTTTTTTACGTTGCTTGTCGCGCTCGCGGCCCTTAACTTTTTGTTGCTTCTTATATTCACTGATGCCTTTTTCAATGCCCTGAGCAATCAATTTTGTTTGCTCTTTGGTTTGTGCTTTTTTTTGCGTGCCTTTAGCAACACGTAAGGCTTCATTTTGTACTTCGTTGGACACTTTTGTTGTCACTTGAGCTGTCAAAGTTAGACTCCTTAATTATTTTTAATCATTATCTAATGATTGTATAATGCCATTATTAACACAATACTTTAACCACAAAGCGTATTAGTTTATGGTTGCTGCGGTAAACTATCGGCAACTAATTTGATTAATACCTATAATATAGAGACAAGCATGAGCGATTCACTTAGCACCGCAAAAAACCAAATTACACAAATGTTATCAATGCAAGATGCGATGAATTCACGGGTTAGCGAAACCTGGCGAGATAACAATTATGAATGGTATCGTGCCATTTGGGTTGAATGTGCAGAAATGCTAGATCACCATGGTTGGAAGTGGTGGAAACACCAAGAAATTGACATTGCACAAGTACAATTAGAACTGGTTGATATTTTTCATTTTGGCTTAAGTTTACGCTTAATGACTGGCGACTCAATTGAAGACATTAGCCAGACCTTAGCCACTGAATTAGGCCAAAACAGTGGCGAGCAAGATTTCAAAGTTGCTTTAGAAGCCTTGGCATCGAAAGCCCTTAGTGATAAAGCCTTTGATGCCTTAGCATTGGCGGACTGCATGCGCTTAATGTCGATGGATTTAAACGAGCTGTTTCGCCAATATGTGGGTAAAAACACCTTGAATTTCTTCCGTCAAGATCACGGTTATAAAGAAGGTAGCTATATTAAAATTTGGCCTGGTGGTGAAGATAACGAAGTGTTAGCAAACTTAGTTAATACCCTAGACGCCAGCGCGGTTGATTTCCAGCAACAACTTTATGTCGCATTAGAAGCTAAGTACCCAAAGTAGTACAAGTAACATAAGTGAAGAAATTAAAATAAAACACTGTAAATCAGTGAGTTGCTTGCCACTTTAACTGTAGTTAATTTTATTAATGCACTACTCAGCAGATAACACCATCTCTGGCTCATTTTTTGCTTTATCTAGCTAACTAAGATAAACGTCAAAAAATTGAACTGCCGGAGATGTATATGGAACTCATTCTATTTGCCATGATCAGCCTAATTGTTATTGTTGGTGTGCTTGTTAGCCGCTTAAACGATAATAGTTTTCCCTTTCCTTTCGATCGTAAAACTGCCCTGTTTACGCCCGCAGAAAAAAACTTTCAAAACCTGGTTGAGCAAGCAATGGGCTCAAGGTATCGCATTATTAATCGCGTTAAACTTGCCGATATTGTTAGCATTCGCAATGGCGTATCAAATCGAGCAGGCCAAACAGCAACAAATAATGCTAATAGCAAATATTTAGATTTTGTTATTTGTGAACGCGATAGCATGAAATTACTCGGCGTCATTGATTTAGTTGACACCCAAGGTAAAGGCTACAAGATTAAAAAAGACTGGTTTGTTAGCGGTACACTTGAAGCAGCAGCCATTCCACATATTCGTATAAAAGTGAAAGCCAATTACACTATCGATGAAATTCGCAGCTGTATTAATAGCCGGATATTAGGTAATAATGCACCTACACAGGCACCAAAAGTCAAAGGTCGAATTATTCCTGCGCCTTTAGTGAAAGCTCGTCCAAAACCATCCGGTGTATTCACCTCTTCAGCCGCGCAAGCAATGTTGGCAAAAGATACGCCCGCTATGGCTAGACAGGTTTCTTCTGCTCAAGTAGCAGCATTACCTCACTAAGTTTATTTATTGCCTGGGTATCAGGTGCCAAATAAAAGCTAAAGCAGACATTGTTGTCTGCTTTTTTGTTGATAAATACCCGCTCCACTGAAAGCGCTGATTTCAGCGTTAAGCGAAGCAATCAGCTGAAGGCGCAAGACTTGATAAGCGCTATGCTATTTTCAAATATTGTTAAAAGATTTTATACGCAAGTCGCGCTATAATCCGCCCATAAACCTTGGCGAAATCTATTCGCTAAAATTTTTACAGGATAAAAGTTAATGAAAGCAGGCATTATAGGCGCAATGGAGCCAGAAGTTGCAATTTTAAAAGCAAAGTTAGTCAATGGCCAAACATCCACGCATGCTGGATACACCTTTTATCAAGGGCAGTTAAATGGCTCTGACGTGGTTATTGTGCAATCAGGTATTGGCAAAGTAGCGGCCGCCTTAGCAACCGCGATACTTATTGATAAATTTCAGCCCGATTACGTGGTTAATACCGGCTCTGCTGGTGGTTTTGACCATGCACTTAAAGTGGGCGATATTGTCATCAGCTCAGAACTGCGTTACCACGATGTTGACGTGACCGCTTTCGGTTATGAAATAGGTCAATTACCGGCTAACCCACCGGCCTATATTCCCCACCCTGAACTTGTTGCCGCGGCAAAAGTGGGTATAAGCTCACTTGATAATGTGCAAACTTTGGTTGGCTTAATCACCACAGGTGATACCTTTATGACTAAAGATGAAGACATTGCCAAAGCTAGAGCTAATTTCCCCACTATGGCGGCAGTGGAAATGGAAGGAGCTGCTATTGCACATACCTGCCATCAGTTTAATATTCCTTTTGTGGTGATTCGCTCAATGTCTGATATTGCCGGCAAAGAGTCGCCAAGCTCGTTTGAAGCTTACCTAGAAACCGCATCGATTAATTCTTCTAA
Source organism: Colwellia sp. MB3u-4 (assembly GCF_014077065.1). NCBI lineage: Bacteria > Pseudomonadati > Pseudomonadota > Gammaproteobacteria > Alteromonadales > Colwelliaceae > Colwellia > Colwellia sp. MB3u-4. The sequence continues at coordinate 14,308 of NZ_JACGVE010000074.1, forward strand.
GTTAGTCATTAGCATGTTAGATGCGTTAAAAGGTACAACACTAAACTAATGGCAAACCTGAGTAATATACTAACCAGCTCAGAGCTGTATTCTGCCGCTATAACGCTATTATTGCTCATAGCGTTAAAAGCATTGATCAGTCAGTTTGTTACTCAGCAACCGTTAGCTTTTTTCAATTTTTACTGTCAGCGCCTTGCCGACAAAGTGAATCAACAAAGTAGTACTCCACGCCAACAAAAAATTTCAGGCTTAATCGCTATTTTAGTAACTTTAGTGCCATTAATGACGATTTTATCGCTATTTGAAATGTTTATTGAAGTGCCTTGGCTTTGGCAGGCGTTATTACTTTACTTTGCATTAGGCAGCTTCGGGTTAACTAAAACCTGCAAAGGGGTGGCACGAGAGTTAGTTGCCAATAACCATTACCAAGCAAAACAAAAAATAGCGCCCTATTTATTACGTGATACCCAGCAACTATCGCCGTTAGGCGTGAGTAAAGCCTGTATTGAAATGCAAGTGCTACGTAGCTCACAATTACTGGTTTGCGTTGGCTTTTATTATCTGCTGTTTGGTCCATTGGCGGCATTAACTTTTCGTTTATTACTTGAAATGCATTATGCTTGGAATATAAAACTTGTGCGTTTTTCCCATTTTGGCGCGGCAGTAAATTATATCGTTACACTACTGCAATGGTTACCGTCACGCTTATTTTCCTTGCTGCTTTTACTTGGCACAGTTGGCCAAAACACCTTGCTGTATTGGCGTTTAATCCGGGGCAAGTTTTTCCAAACCAACAACGCCATATTATTGCATGTACTGGCTTTAAGTTTAGAAATAAAATTGAGCGGTGTCGCTATGTATAATGGTGATAAAGTCCGTAAAGCCAGTTTTAATGACCACGCAAGACAACCGCAAGCCACTGACATTATTCATGCCAGCAAACGGATAAATTACGCATTATACCTGTTTATTTTATTGCTGATGCTATTAGCCATTATTTCTTATTCTGTTGCTGGTCAGGGTAAGTAAGTGTTTCAATTTCAAGTCTAATACCGAGTCATTCAAGCTCAGATGACATAATACCAATGGCTATAACAACTTTTCACCATGTTAAATGGCGATTAAATGGCAATTAAAAGCATTTGCTATCACCGCAATTTTGCTAAACTATCAAGCCTAAAACACAAGTCAGCTTAAAATACGTCACTTTAAGTAGAGGCTATATTTTTACTACATTATAGGAATTTATGATGAAACTTATCACCACAACATTAGCTGTTTTATTGAGCGCATTCTCGCTTTTTACTTTTGCTGAGCAAACCGCCACTATTTCACAGCAAGCATTGTTAACCTTAATGGCAACGCCTGCGAATAAAACCGTGATATTAGATGTGCGTACGGCTGAAGAGTTTGCCGAAGGCCATATTGAAGGCGCGATCAATATCAGCCATAAGCAAATTAATGCCAATCTTAATAAAATTATCGCCTTAAAAGATCAAACTGTCGTGGTGCATTGTAAATCAGGCCGTCGTGCACTAAGTGCTGAAAATGATTTACGTGCTGCCGGTTTTAGTGATCTTCGCCATCTCGATGGCGATATGAATGCTTGGCAAGCTGCAGATTTACCTCTAATAAAATAACCAAATAAGTACTTTAACAAATGTCAGAATTACTCTATCGGCTTGATCTATTCGGCATTATTGTTTTTGCCTTTTCAGGGGCATTAATGGCCGGGCGCTATAAACTTGACCCCTTTGGTGTGGTGGTGCTGTCTGCGGTGACCGCGATTGGCGGTGGCACCATTCGCGATGTGATTTTACAAACACCCGTATTTTGGGTCGAAAATCCGGTTTATCTTTATGTGATTTTGGCTACTGCGCTACTGACTATTATTTTTATTCGTTGCCCAAAACGCATTCCCAAACGACTTTTATTGGTTTCAGACGCCTTTGGTTTAGCCTTATTTGCTGTATTAGGCACCGAAAAAGCACTCAGCCTAGGTGCAGCAGTTCCTGTCGCCATTGTGATGGGCACAATGTCAGCCGTCGCTGGCGGCATGATACGCGATGTCTTGTGTAATGTAATTCCGATGATTTTAAGAAAAGAAATTTATGCTACCGCCGCTATCTTAGGGGGTACATTATATACCTTATTGCTATATGTTGACTTACCCCAGCATATCGCTATTATTGGCTCAATAATGGGCGCATTGTCGTTACGTTTAGCGGCAATTTATTGGCGCGTGACCTTACCGGCTTTTGATATAATTGAGCAAGAAGACAGTAAGAAATAGCGCTAATTATCGCTAGTGAACTAAGTTAACAGCTAGCTTAGTTCACCTAAAAAATTTACACTCAGCATTAACCTCTAGACCTAAGTTAAACCATATCAACCTAAGTTAAATCCTAAGACCTAAGTTAAATCCTAAGACCTAAGTTAAAAATCAGCCTGTAGCATGCTATTAATCGGCTATGGGAAATAAACCTTGTCGCCTAATTGTTTCGCCTAACCCTTATATTCAATTTTATCCGCCTGTTAGCCGTTTAGGATCAAGTAATGCAATAAGCTCGGTTTCACTAATATCGGTTAGCTCTAGCGCAACATCTAATACGGTTCTTTTTTCTTGATGCGCTTTTTTGGCTATTTCAGCGCTTTTGTCATAACCAATCAAATTTGTTAGTGCAGTTGCCAGTATCGGGTTTCTGACCAAGTTTTCATTGATCATTATATGGTTAACTTGCATGTCTTTGATCACTTTATCAGCAAGTGCCGAGCTGCTTGAACTCAATAGCTGAATGCTTTGCAGTAAAGTATGGCCAATTAACGGTAACATGGTGTTGAGTTGAAAATTGCCCGATTGTCCTGCCAAGGTAATGGTGGTGTCATTACCAATCACCTGAGTGCAAGCCATGAGTACCGCTTCAGGGATCACAGGGTTAACTTTGCCAGGCATAATACTGCTGCCTTTTTGTAGTTCAGGTAGCTGTAATTCATTTAAGCCATTTAACGGCCCACTGCTCAGCCAACGAATGTCATTACTGACTTTACTCAAACTAACCGCTGTAGTTTTGAGCAGACCACTGATCTGCACTGCTGTATCTTGAGCACTGATGGCTCGAAAATAATTATCCGCTGGGCTCAGTGTTAACCCAGTTCTTTCGCTTAATACCCGCGTTACAATCGTAGCAAACTCAGGATGTGTGTTAACACCTGTACCGATAGCCGTGCCTCCAATAGCCAGTTTGCACAAGCTAGGTAAGCTATTTTTAAGCTGGTCATGTGCATAACTAATTTGGCTGCTCCAGCCACTTATTTCCTGAGCGAAACTCAATGGCATAGCGTCCATTAAATGCGTTCTGCCGGTTTTAATCGTGTTGTGATGTTCACTTGCTTTTACATCCAAGGTATCGCTCAAATGTTGTAGTGAGGGTAACAATTCATCAGAGATAAGCTTTGCTGCACTTAAGTGGATACATGACGGGATAACGTCATTAGAGCTTTGCCCCATGTTCACGTCATCGTTTGGGTGAAGAGTAATTTTTTGCTGACTATGTCGCTTGACTAACGAGGCAATAACTTCATTCACGTTCATGTTAGTGCTGGTGCCCGAGCCGGTTTGAAATACATCAATGGGAAACTGATTAAGGTGAAAGCCGTCAGCCACTTCTTTGGCAGCCACTTGAATAGCAGCAGATTTATCGGCATCAAGCAGCCCTAACTCTTCATTAGCTTGTGCACAGGCGCTTTTTATTGTCGCTAGTGCCCAAAGAAAGGCCCGCGGCATTTTTAGCTCGCTAATGGTAAAATTAGTCAGGGCTTTGGCCGTTTCACTGCCATATAATATATCGGTTATCTCGCCACTCTTAGAGGTTTTATTGTCGTCATTTTTTTGCATTTAGTTATCCTTTAATTACTTGAGAATAGTAGCTTGAGAATAGTAGCTTGAAAATTTTTCGTCGACTGACTATATGCCTATGTAATAATAGGCATATTACTGTGAGAATATAGTTAATCTGACTACTTATTGAACATGAGTTTATTTTTAACTTCTGCTAGATACTCAACATCATTCAATTTGTCTTCGTTGTATTCTGGACATGCTTGTATCTGCTCAAAACTAAGATGACAGGTAACCGATTTTTCTTGCCAATTTAACTTATCTAAATGCTTTGGAGAGATCAGTACTTTTTTGCCGCCAGGTAGCCAATCACGGGTATCAACCACAATGTAAAGCAGAGACCAACTATCGGTGTCACAAATGAAGTCTTTGATATAGCCTTTTTTGCCATCTAAAGCATCTATACCGTAATGCGTAATCTCATTGGTTGAACGAAGATGATTGCTAGTTTTACTATCTTCACTTTCGCTGCTATCTTTTGACAATGTATTGGGATTAACCAAAGCCATTGGATACGCGTATTCACCCCATGCTCCAGGCCCCACCCAATAGTAACCATAAGAATAATAATCAAAATAGCTCTTTTCAAACTCACGGGAAACTGTTTCGTGTTCATCGATTTGTGGACTGTTCTTAACCTTATCTTTTGTTATAGACACGTTAAGTTGCTGCGCTTCAATGTCGTATTCAAGCAATGATATAGGGCTTATTAAGGTTTTTTCACTTAAGGGTACCCAAGGTTGAATATCAACGACCATAAATCTTATGGTCCAGTGTCTATCATCAAAATACACATCGGTTACCTGCCCAACTTCACCATCTACTGCATGAATAGTACTGCCATTTAGCGCTTCCAAATTGACTAACATCACTTTCTCCATCTTTGTTCGTTATATTTAACAATTAATTTTCATCAAAACGTCAGAATTTTCGCTCTCATACGCCAATAATAATTTACGATGATTTGCGTACAAGTTCCTTACGTTATATATAACAAAATTGCTTGCTATATCGCTTCGAGTACATACTATAATTATAGTTCAAATTTTATTTATTTGAATATAAAAACAAAATAACTTATAAAAACTTAGAGATAAATTTAAACACACCAAAATAAATAGTTAGTATACTAACTAAAAGTCAATGGTCAAAACAAACATTTAACAGCTTCGGATTGGTTTTATTTGACAAAGCTATGGGTTAAAAGTCATAGCGGCAGTAACTAATATGTTCAGTAGCAGCGTCATTTTATTAAACTTAACACGCCAGTGTGTTATACCAATTTCATTAAGTTATTGCCCACTTGTGCTGGTTAAAATACACCAAGGCTACGGTGCTCTCAATCACAATAGCCAGCTATTGCTCAATTAAGCGTCTTGCCCTGATGCATTTTCTCTGCGCACAACAAGATCACAAATTTAATGAAAGTGGTATTAGTGATGAATAATCAGGCTATAACGGGAATAGCTTTATTTACCTTGTTCAGTGACTCGCCTGATTATTGTTGATATATGGCGTGGCGTTTAGCCACTAGGCATTGACGCGAAACCGTATTCGATTTACACGTAATTCAACCAGGGCAAAAAATCGAGGGGATAGTTAACTAGCTTTAAATTGTAAATTTACCCTAAGTTTGCGGTGCATTGTGGGCACTTAGACGCTTTAATATTGATAACTGAATAACAAAATTGGCAATTTTTAGTTGCCTTGTCTACTTGCTTTGACTCTGCGTCCTTTATACGATTAATGCCCTTAACTAAGATAAAGGCAAACCAAGACACTATCATAAAACTGAAGACACTATTAATAAACAAACCATAACTGAGCGTTACCGCACCGTCTTTATTGGCAAGTACTAAGGTGGGATATGGGCCACCCTGTACACCATTTTTTAGCACCAAGAACAAATCGGCCAGATCAACGCCGCTGGTAAATAAACCTATGGTTGGCGCAATAACATTAGCCACTAAACTACTGGTAATGGTAGCAAAAGCGCCGCCTACGACAATACCAATAGCTATATCTAGCACATTGCCTTTCAAAGCAAAGGCTTTATATTCCGCAAATATTTTCTTCATATTGTCTCAGTTGTAATGCTTAACTGTGGTTATATCAATAGATAACCGTTAAACATTCACTTTGTCTGCTTTTTCTTCGGCATAGCAAAGTTCGCGTAAATTGTGGTTGCTGTGCCCGCAATAAGAGACAACATAGCGACACCAAACATGGCATTATTTTTAGCTTCAAAAGCCAAAAGATATAAGCCTAATGCAACAAAGCACAAACCTACGGAAATAAAAGCTTTTGGGTGTAGCGTTATCAACCGAGATGATAGTGCATATTTTGCTGCTTTAGGTTTAGCATGAGCAGCTGTTTTTCGTTTATGTTTATTTGTCGGCATTACCAACTCCTTAGGTTAACACCCGCAAATGCGAGGCTTTAATAGTATAAATCAATTAAGTTCACGCGAAAGAATCATGAGCAGTGACCTTATTGATATCACCACACAATACTCATCTGATGCTTGCTAGCAAAATACTGCTATTAACGAGTGAAATATAGTGGCTTAAATATAAACCAAGCATGAGAGAAACTCGACTTTTTTTATCCTTTTAAAGCACTTATAGGCGTAAATTACACCCACCGGCAATCGCTGATAAATTGTTGGCTATAAGGTTAGTGATTTGAGGTTAGTGAAGTGAGGTATTTATTGTGCTCCTAACATTCATCAGGATTTAAGAGAGTCACTGACTATTTGAATCTAAGAGCGGAGCTAAACAATGAATACACTAATAGCAATTTCATTAATTAGCTGGTCTACTTTATACGCAGGAAAAATGGCCAAATATAAGGCATTTATTTTAATCACTAGTTGTTCTAATTATTAAATAAATAACGCAGTAGTGGGTTATTTTAACCAGTAAAAATGATCAGATAATTAATGAGATTGGTATAATAGTGTTTAATTTGATGACTCATGCTAATGCTTTTAGCCTAGGGCTAACATGACATTATTAACTAAACAAAGAAGAGTATTGGGTTGGTAAGCCGTCGAATAGGTGTCGACTGTGCGACACCTATTATTATGGCTTATGTCTTATGGGTTATGCTTTTGTAGTCGCTCTTAGCATCCAAGCTGTTTTTTCATGTATACGCATACGGTCAGAAACTAGCGATGCCGTTGATTCATCATCAGCACTTTGGGCAATTTTTAAGACTTTACGGCAAGTTTTAATCACTTGTTCGTGACCTTTAGTGAGCAATTCAACCATCTCAGCTGAGCTTGGCACTCCGTCTACTTCTTTAACCGAGCTAAGTTTTGCAAACTCTTTATAAGTACCAGGTGCTGGCACATCAAGTGTTCTAATACGTTCAGCAATATCATCGACAGCAATGGCCAATTCTGTGTAATGCTCTTCAAACATTAAATGTAATTCACGAAATTGTAGGCCAGTTACATTCCAATGAAAGTTATGTGTTTGTAAATATAGCGTGTAAGAGTCTGCTAAAAGCTGCTTTAAACCATCTGAAATTTCTGTTCTATTTTCTTTATTTATACCAATATTTATATCTGTCATTTTATTTCCTCATGTTGAACATAGTGAAAATCATACCTACGCCGACTAAACGGCGAAAGATAGCTGGCTATAATTGCGAAAAACGGCCACTAGCCAACTGTTTAGCGCCCGCTTGAGTAAATTACATTGTGCCATTCATACGGTTTGGTTTAGCTTATTAACAAAATGTTTAACAGCCTTTTCAGCCACTAATACATCAAAGCCATTTTTACAGTCCAAGTGGACAAAACCACCATAGTGTATACCTAAATATTCAAATGTATCTGTAAAAGAATTCATAAAAGAATGGTCTATCACTTCACTGCTTGAAGTCGACACGATATAACCTACTTTACTTTTTAATGCACGCCTTTGATCTTTTAAGGCTTGTACAGACAACAAATCAGACATTCTATCAATGAATATTTTCATTTGAGCGCTCATAGCAAACCAATATACCGGTGAGGCAAAAACTATATTTTCATATTTCAATAACCTATCCATAAGGGGTAAAAAATCATCCCCACAATTTTTATGATTATAATCAAAAGGTGAAATATTCTTTAATGCTAAATCTACAACCTCAATACGTAATTGACCCGCAATTAGATCAATTAATTTCCCTGTATTGCCATCCCGTCTCGAACTACCTATTAGCGCAATAGTTTTATTCATGCTCAAACCTGCTGACAATATTGACAGAAAAACCCCTCATAAAGCTAACTTACAACCTTGTGGGTTAGTTAAAAACTAGCGCGGTAATTAGTCGATTAAACACCTAAAGAACTATGTTAGCGACAATAACGATAACATAGTTTTTATTGCTTTAGATACCGCATCAATCCTTTGTATTAAACGCAGACATCAATAACGACAGGTTATTTCAAGGCTTAGCACTTATTTTTATTCCCATAATAACGCTGTTGAAAATTGTGCTACTGAGTTTATTTTCACTACAAATAAAGGTCTGGCAAGCGCAGAATCAATACCGTAATAGTCCGCGCTAAAGATTAATCTACTACCTGTTTACTGGCGGTAGTTATCAAAAAAACGCCTAATCTTACTGGTTGATTCAAGCCAGTAGAGGGTTGGATATTGCTCAATTAATTATCGATGCCTGAGTTAAGTTTAGTTGTTTTTTCAACTTCGCAAAAAGCAATAAAACCATTACAATGCGATCATTTACAATCGTAATACAGGCTATTTAATTGAAACTCAGTAAAAGATTACAGCATATTGAGCAAATGGTAACCGCGGATTATACCCACATTTGGGATTGCTGCTGTGATCACGGCTTTTTAGGGGCAAGTTTATTGTCTCGACAAGCGGGCCAAAATATACATTTTGTTGATATAGTGCCTGAGCTAATAACAGCAATAGAAAGTAAGCTACAAGAGTTTTTCCCATATTCGATTTCAGCGTGGAAAACACATTGTCTTGATGTCGCCAAGTTACCCTTGCAACAATACCAAGGCAAACACTTAGTCATCATTGCGGGTATTGGCGGTGACTTAATGATCCAATTCATTGATGCTATTCAGCAAAAACATCCCGACATGAAGATTGATTTTTTGCTCTGTCCGGTCAACCAACAATTTGCACTACGTGAAAAATTAATCGCGCTAAAGTTCAGTTTGAAAAATGAAGTGTTAGTTAAAGATAATCGCCGCTACTATGAAGTGATATTGGTTTCATCAACAAGCGATACTCATAAAGAAATTAGCCCTGTAGGTCATGACATTTGGCAATCAGTTAGCGCTGAACAAGCAAGTGTCGTTAAACAGTATTTAGATAAAACACTCAAGCATTACAAGCGAGTTCAACAAGGAAGCACAGTAGATATTGCTCATATCATTAGTGCTTATAATAGCAAAACCTAACACCCCTATTTTAGTGCTTTAACAGCTTGGGCCCAGTAGAAAATCGAATGGTTATTTCTCCTGTGCATCGTCACTGGCATGGTCATTGAAATAAGCTTGTTTATATAAAAGCCATTCACTTTTACCCTAAAGCTAGACCCTATAGATATAGCGTCTATAAATACAGAATAAAACTCATACCTAACACTTTAAAAACCACCCTTTCTTGGTCAAAGACCTGTTCCAACAGTCAGGTATTTAAGGTTAAACCCCGCAAAATCAAAGCTCTCGAATAGTTCAGATATGTGCTTTGGTCTTTTAATACTGTCAATTTCAATTTATAATGCACTGATTGTTCAGAGTTAATCGTACACATTTTTGAAAAAATTAGTGGAGGACTTTTTAGTGGGAGACTTTAATGGCAAGTAAATTTACCGACACAGAAAATAATGCCGACAGGCCGCCAAATAGAAAAAATTTGTTGGCCTTTTTTCGAGGTACTTACTCCCCTTGGCTGATATTTTTATTAAGTTTGTCTGTAACCTTTATTGCTTGGTCGCTCACTAACAAATCTCATCAACGTCATACTCAAGATTTATTTACCTTTGAGGTCGTCCAAACCCTTCAAGCGATCGAACAACGTATGCGAGGATATGAGCAAGTCCTGCGCGGCGGTATAGGATTATTTAAAGCCAGTACTCATGTCAGTCGTCAAGAATTTCATGATTATGTCAGCAAGTTGGAAGTTGATAAACGTTGGCCTGGCATTCAAGGTATTGGTTATGCTGTTATGTTGAAGCCAAAAGAAAAAGACATATTTGTCAATGCACTGAGGCTAGAGGGCTTTAATGAATTTAATGTTTTTCCAGCAGGTCTGCGTGAACAATACAGTAGCATTCTCTATCTTGAGCCATTCACAGCTAGAAATCAGCGCGCCTTTGGATACGATATGTACTCAGAAAAGTCTCGTCATATCGCCATGGATATTGCTCGTGATAATGGTAATGTCGCACTTTCCGCTAAGGTTAAGCTGGTTCAGGAAAGTGACCATGATTTGCAGAATGGATTTCTCATGTATCTCCCTTTATATCAAAACGGAGCAGCCATTGAAAACATAGCCCAGCGCCAAAAAGAACTCATCGGCTATGTATACAGCCCATTTCGCATGGATGATCTGATTGAAGGCATTCTCTTAAGTGCTAAAAATTACCAAATAAATTTTTCAATATATGACGGAGATTCACAAGCGATAGAAGATCTCCTTTACAGCCCCAAAATTAAGCCAGACTCTGTCTCTAATCCTGATATAAAAGCATTTACACCGCGTTTTTCTGTTGTTAAAACCATTGAGTTTCCAGGCCGAAATTGGACTCTACACTTTCGCAGCACCTACGTTTTTGAAAGTATTCTTAAAAACAACTTAGCTACATTAATCGGTTTTACTGGCACAACTTTATCGGTACTTTTACTGTTTGTACTGCTAAATATTGCCCGTAGCAGTACAAAAGCCCGCGAGGCAAGCGCGGAATCAAAAGTATTGATCGACCGATTAAAAGCAGGCGCTTCAGCTGGGATTGTCGGGATTTATGATTGGGATGTTAAAAATAACATTTTGAATTGGGACTCTGTCATGTACAGATTATATGATATAGACAAGTCAAACGTTGAAAATTTACAACAGGCATGGTTTTCCAGAATACATATAGACGACCAAGCGTATGTTGACGGTGAAATACAGGCGGCGCTTAGAAATGAGCGAGAATATAGCCTCGAATTTCGTGTTTTGTGGCCAGATAACTCAGTGCATTATATTAAAGCGGTCTCAAAAACCTCTTTTGACCATGCTGGTAGAGCGATTCGAATTGTTGGCGTAAATTATGACATTACTGAGCAAAAAAATCTGCAAATACGTCTTAATAAGCAAGCCTCGTATGATCAGTTAACCCAGCTTCCTAATCGTCGTTTGATCAATGACAGATTAAAACAAGCGATAGCTTTTACTGATCGCAATGAAAAAAACATGGCTATTCTTTTTATTGATTTAGACGACTTTAAACAAATAAATGATAGCTATGGCCATCATGTTGGTGATTGGTTATTAATCGAAGTATCTAACCGTATTCAAGCTTGTTTGCGCACTACCGACACCGTTGGACGTTTAGGTGGGGATGAGTTTGTAGTGATTCTCCCTACTATTTATCAGCACGCCGAGGACGTAGCCAATAAAATACGAATAACTTTGGAAAATGATTTTGTCATGGATAATGATGAGCTGCTGACTATTTCCTCAAGTATTGGTGTAGCAATTTATCCTCAGCATGCAACAGAGCAAGCTCTGTTGATGGAGTGCGCCGATAAGGCAATGTATGAGGCAAAGAAAAGAGGACGGAATAAAGTAATGATTTTTGGAGATTTTTAAAGCTTGAAAAATCAAACAATTGAAAACCAAACAACAAATTTTTCTTTGCTGCGCGACAAAATAATGAACACACCCCAGTATGCCTGCGTTCAAAGATTTTATCACTGAGTTCATCTTCACTGTATAAAAAGGTGCGGCGAACGCCGCCTGAAATACAGTATTTATTAAGCGTATCTATTAAACGGATGAGTTGTTTTCTGGCTATAAGCATCAAGAAATTATTTGCTGTCACCAGTACAATAATGCTAATAGAGCGGCTAATAACTTTCAATAAACTTGTGATATTCAAGTTTATTTTTTAGTCGTAAATAACTCAATATCCTCACCTGCTTACTCTATTATTACTGTTGATCTTTACCTTGGTTATTAACAACAAGGCCGATATCTAAGTCACTGTTTATACCGAGATGGACTCACAGTTCAGCAATATGGATGATACTCATCTGAACATCTACATGGATGAAGTAGGCGTCAAACACATCTAGTACTTTCGACTCGTTGCGCCGGCTTTTCAGGCGCTGTTTTCAGGAGTTGTGGGGAATAATTAGGGCATCTATCTGCTAGTTATTTTCTCTCATAAATTTTGGCAGGAAATGTTCGACAAACTGGCAGTATTCAATGCTCTGTTCTAAAGTATAAGTGAGAAAGGAGAATGATATTTTTACTCAGGTCGTGTGAGTCGGTGTTTATATCAAGGCAGTTCCTTTTGTAGGGTCTTGCATAAAACGTATCTCAAAACAGTTTTAACGTCTCACAAGATCGACTTTAGCTTATAGAAGATATTGGCCAAACAGGAGAAAACTGTCATGTACAAAACTATTACAGCAAAATATAAAGATAAAGATGCCCTTACAAATGTCGCTGATGAACTGGTGAATAAAGATATCCCCAGGGAGAATTTTTTTATCGATGAAAAAATTTCACAGATCAAGGTAATGATGCCAGAGAGTGCAAAACAGGAAATAATGGATATTCTAAATCGTCATGGACCTACTGAAGTTCACTAGGCGATTAACAGGTTAAAGCTGTCACGCAGTATAGCGATTACAGCAGATACAGAGCAAAGGAACTGGCATAATAATCTGCGATGGGATAACTGAATGAGAAATTTTAAAACAGGTGAATAGCCTGTTTTTTTGACTTAGGTAGAAAAAACTGATTAATAAGTAAGCTAGATGATAATAATTAGGAACTGTATAAAACAGCTAACTATTGAGCGACCTAGCTAATTTTCTTGTTAGCGCTTTTTAATACCCCTGATAAAACTAATATGGAAATAACTACAGTAATATCAATCGCTATATGAAAACCAAAATTGAGATCTTGCGTATCTTGTCTAGGAACCAATGATTGAATAAAGAGACTATCTGGATTACATTTGATCAGCTGCTACTATGAGCAAATTACGCCATATTCCAAGAATACTTTCTCTCTGTTGTGTTCATAGTTCAATTACTGATCATTCATCCATGACATTTCCAACATTAATTAAATGACTAACAACTGAATAAGAGGAGATGTCCCTTTTATTCTAAAAAAGAGCCCTCTTATTTATTCTATATATTTACACCCAACCTTTGCAGCGATGACCATTGCTAACTTACAGCTAAACTGCAGCTTTCGTTTTAAAAAAATAATGAAAACTCCCTCTTCCAAACTTAAAAAAACACTACAACATTTTGTAATAACAGCAATAGCTTGGTTGATTTTACGCCACCCAGTTAACACAGCACACACTTATCAGGCCTATTAATTTACTTATATACAGGTACGGCTAATGAGTGCATTTTGTTGCTTAATTTCACTAGCGTTGTTGTCGGTTACTGCGATCGCCAAATCTATTTTAGCTGTAGTGCATTGCTCAGATAGTGCTTTATTCATTAGATAAGTTTGATCTTTTTGTTGCTGGGTTAGCCCTTCAGCGCCGCTGTATTGATCTCTGTCTTCAGGGTTTCTATCTTTTTGGTACGGGGGTGGTTGAGTTGTGCCGCATGCTGTTAAGAAAACGAGCAGCGATAATGGTATTAATTTATTGAACATTGTTGAAACTCCCTGCGCAAATAGCGCTGTATCCTTGTGCCTATGGCACTATATTTCTTTGTGCTTAAAGCACTCTATTATGGATAAATTTTAGTAAACTCAGCACAATATTTCTTATTTAGCTAATGTTAATATCTCATAGTATCAGTTATTTAGAAAACGTTAATAGACACATTTTTAGCAACAATGATATATCAACGAAATCTTTGGGCGAACCGTTATTTTCAACTCAGACTAAGTTAACTCGAGCTAAGCTATATTCACTCAAGTAAGTTAACTCAAGCTATATTAACTCAACTTAGGTTAACTCAAGTCAAATCAAGTTATTAAGCCTCAATACCCCAGCCATCGTTGAAGCCTTCAAATTTTGTTGCTAGCAGCTCAAACTCAGCTTCTTGCGCGACAATAGCATCATAACTTGGTGTCATGGTTACTGTGCAGTTTAAATCCCACACATTGGGTAACTCGTCGGGTTCTAGCGTTACCACCATGTCTGGCGCTTTTTCAGCTAAATGCTCGATCATAGCTTGCGCTTGTATTTCTTTTTCAAATAAGTGGAAAAATACTACTGGGTGCATTTCATTTAAGTTAATGCCAGCCGCTTGCATTTCAGTTAATACTTGGCCTGTTTCATCGTCGGGGAAGGTCATATCAGATACAATTTATTAAAAACAATGCCTTATTATATACCCAAAGCCATTCAAGATGCTCGTTTGGCTGATAATTAAAAGCTATTTAGGCAAGACAATTATTTTTAGCGCTGGTTGTATAAACGTTGCGCTAGCAAAAATAATTAACGCCGCTTAAATAGCCTTTTAAGCGACGGGTGAGATGATCATTAACACTAATTGAGCGTATTCACTAGCGTGCAAATATTTTGCTGACAAGCGAGTTGGCTTTGCGGATTTACCGTTGGGCAAGTGTTCATGGTAATACGCTGCGTGGCTATTTTTTTAAGTTGCGATGCTCCTATAAGATTACTGGCTAACTTACAGTCGATATTTTTGAATTTAACGGTAACGACTTGGCACTGTGCTAACGTGATGCAAGTTAAGTTGTTGATCAATGTGTTTTCAAAGTTATTCATAATGTTAGCGTCAGTTTCTGGTTTAGCAACATCGGTCATACTTTGACGTAAAAGCGGTTTTTTTTGCTGTAGCTGAGTCTGTTGCGCCAATGGGTACTTAGGTGGCATGGTCGCTTTTTCATTTTCCGACAGAAAATAGCCCAAGCCGAGTAGAATGACCATGGAACAGGTCAGGGTAAATAATGTAATAACTAGCCACTTAATCGTCATGTAAGCTGCTCCTTTAAGTTAACAATTTGGCTTATATTTTTGCCACGAGGATAATCGCGCAACATGCTATCAACCGCTTTACTAATTTTTTCCTGCATTTCGCGGCTATTATCTTGAGGTTTAAAACCTAACGGATAGATACTGCGCCAGACTGAACGTTGATTTTCTGGGTCGATAATATCGATAATCAAACTACCGGGGTCTAGCTTTTTTTCTAACTCTAGGCGCGTGTTTTTGCCTGCTCTTAAACAATAACCACAATATTTCACCTGCTGATCATATTTTTTAAGTTCGGCAAAATTGTTATCAAGCACGTGATAAGCAATAAGTATATCGGCCTTGATAAAAGTTTTATAACGAAAGCCATTTTCGTTAAAGCCTTGCTCAATAGCCAGTTCAATGGTGTTTCGGATAGTGTCGTTGAGGTTTTGTAAATCACCAAAGGCGGAGTTACGACCATAAGTGCTATAGCTTTCAACGGCCGAAAAATCAAAGCCATCACGAAATGACGTGGTAGCACTGTTCATAGATGAACAAGCAACAAGGTTGATTATTAACGCCAAGCAGCTAAGTAATCTAATATTTGTCATGTTAGCTTCAAACAATAAATAATCCCCTAGATTACCAAGCTAGTTGTAAATTACAACTTTTCCTATGATATCGCTCACCTTTAACATCGACATATATCAAGGTGTTAATCTCGCAAAGTCTTGTTCTTAAAAAGAATAAAGTCGTCAGGGCAATGCAAGAGCAATGATCGAGATGGCTAGAAACAACCATGTGAACTTAACATTGCCTACATAGATGTCGGTACTTATTTTTTCTGGAAATAAAACTGACGGTACTTACTGTCGATAAAAAAACCAGTAACAACTACTGGCTTCTTAACAACAGGTTAATTTGATAGGGTTTACTTAACCGTAACCTTAGCAAATTTACGTTTACCGACTTGGTATATGGCCGTTGAGCCAACACTGATCATCAGCTTATTGTCGACAACTTTCTCGCCTTCAATTTTCGCCGCACCTTGCTTTATCATCCGCATAGCTTCAGAAGTACTGGCGACTAAACCGGCTTCTTTTAACAAGTTAGTAATGGCAATTTCACCATTTTGGGCCATCACGTCTATGTCTGATATGTCGTCAGGTACAGCACCTTTTTGAAAGCGATTAATAAATTCTTGATGAGCCGCTTCAGCTGCTGCCTTATCATGAAAACGCTCAATTAGCTCTTTAGCTAAGTCAATTTTCACATCACGAGGATTAGAGCCTGCGGCAATATTTTCTTTATAACCATTAATCACATCAATCGGTTTAAAGCTAAGTAGCTCATAGTAGCGCCACATTAAATCATCAGAAATCGACATGATTTTACCAAACATATCATTCGGTGCGTCAGTAATACCAATATAATTATTTAACGACTTAGACATTTTTTGCACGCCGTCTAAGCCTTCAAGTAATGGCATCATAAGCACAGTTTGTGGACGTTGCCCTTCTGCCTTTTGCAGTTCACGGCCCATTAATAAATTAAATTTCTGGTCGGTACCACCTAATTCAACATCAGCCTCTAAAGCCACTGAGTCCCAACCTTGCACTAACGGATACATAAACTCATGAATCGCAATGGCTTGGCCGCCATTATAACGTTTTTTAAAATCGTCGCGTTCCATCATACGCGCAACAGTTTGGCGTGAAGCTAGCTTTAACATACCTGCGGCGCCAAGTTTTTCCATCCACGTTGAGTTAAAGGCAACCGTGGTTTTCGCTGGGTCTAGAATTTTAAATACTTGTTCTTTATACGTTTCAGCGTTTGCTAAAACATCTTCTTTCGTTAAGGCCTTGCGCGTAACATTTTTACCAGTGGGATCACCAATCATGCCAGTAAAGTCACCAATTAAGAAAATAACCTCATGACCTAACTGTTGAAACTGCCGTAACTTATTTATCAATACGGTATGACCCAAATGCAAATCTGGTGCTGTTGGATCAAAACCAGCCTTAATTTTTAACGGTTTTCCTAGTTTTAACTTGGCCAACAATTCATCTTCTAGCAGAATTTCTTCTGCACCGCGTTTTATTTCTGCAAACGCTTGGCTTACATCTGACATGACTAGGCTCCACAGGGGTGTATATACACTTTCCACTTCAAGGTGCGGGTATATAACAAATAAATTAATTAATTGTCGAATTCTACTGTAATTTTAACTGTGGTGAAAACCCTATCATTGTTTAGCACGATATTATTTTGTTATAATAAAAAACAGTTGTCGCATTAAAACTCAATTTATAGGCCTTATCTTTTTGAAAAATATAAAAAATTTATATTTTGCCCTGCCAAAACAGCATCAAATAATTATTACTGCATGTGCTGTTGTAGTGTTATTTTTATTAATCATGCCGTTAAAGAGCAGTGATCAAGCAACGTTGAGTAACGATGTCGAATTTAAAGTGGGCCAGCGCTATCAAGTCGCTATACCCGAGCAGACAGGTTATGTTGATCCGCCCGTTAGTATTCAATTACCCGTTCAACCCATCGACGCGTTACAAATTACACAAGAGCCTATCAGGGATCTGCCGAGTAATATTGAAGAAGACGCGGCACAATTGCAGTGGCAATCGGTTAAGGTAAAAAATGGCGACTCGCTAGCAAAAATATTTAAACGCAATAGCTTAGATGCTACCACTACTTACAAAGTGATCACCGCCGAAGGTGAAGGTAGTAAATTGCTGAAAAAACTCAGTGTTGACGACATCATGCGCATAGGTAAAGACGGTGAAGGTAACTTAGTCTCACTTGAGTATCCGTTATCAAAAAATGAGACCTTATTCGTTAATTTACAAAATCAGCAATATCACGCTTATAAAGAGAGCAAAAGTGTTGAGATCCGTGAAGCTATTGCCCATGGCGTAATTAAAGCAAATTTTTGGCTTGCTGCTGCCTCTGCGGGTCTAAATGATGGGCAGATTATCAACTTAGCAAATGTTTTCGGCTGGGATATTGATTTTGCTTTGGATATTCGTGCAGGCGATAGCTTTAATGTGGTTTATGAAAACCAATATGTTGAAGGTGAGTTTATTGGCACTGGCAACATAGTCGCAGCAGAATTTATTAATCAAGGTGAGACTTTTCAAGCCATTCGCTACACTAACGGCGAGTATTACTCTGCAGAAGGCAGAAGTATGCGCCAAGCCTTTTTGCGGGCGCCGGTCAGCTTTAAATATATTAGCTCTAATTTTAAACTCAAACGTTTCCATCCAGTACAAAAACGTTGGAAAGCTCACCGTGGAACTGACTATGCGGCTAAAACAGGCACACCCGTTGTTGCCGCAGGTGATGGTAAAGTCGTACAAGCGGGTTACGACAAGTATAATGGCCACCACGTATTTCTACAGCATGGCAACGGCATTGAAACCAAATATATTCACTTTTCAAAACGGGCCGTTAAAAAAGGCGAACGCGTCAAACAAGGACAGGTCATTGGTTATGTCGGCTCTACCGGCTTAGCAGCAGGGCCACATTTACATTATGAATTTTTACTGAATGGTGTACATCGCAATCCTAGAACGGTGAAACTGCCAGACGCTGAACCTATTAGCAGTAAATATCGACAAGCATTTGACGTGATAGCAAAACAGCGACTAGCAGAGCTGATGGGTTCACGACGTATAATGCTCAGTATGCAGTCAAGCGCGGAATAATATGAGCAACAAAATGCGATATATTGGCCTAATGTCAGGCACTAGCGCCGATGGCATTGATCTCGCGCTAGTCGAATTTGATGGTGATCAACCACAACAAGCCAATGGCGCAAGTTTAGTTGCAAGCTATTATCAGGCTTACGATAACAACACTCAACAAAAAATAATGAGTTTATATAACGCTAGCGCTAATGAAATTGATCGCGCTGGTAGCCTGAATATCGAGTTAGCTCAGCAATTTTCTCAAGCCATTATAAAATTTTTACAGCAAGAAAAACTCTCTTTAGCAGATATCACCGCTATCGGTTGTCATGGGCAAACCATTCGACACCGCCCGGTGAAAAACTCACAGATAACAACGCCTTTTACCCTGCAAATAGGCTGTTTACAAACCTTAGCGTTATTGACCGGCATTCGTGTGGTTGGTGATTTTAGAACCAAAGATATTGCTCTAGGTGGCCAGGGAGCGCCATTAGTACCTGCTTTTCACCAAGCTATTTTTGGCTCAACTGAAAAAGACGTTTTTGTGGTCAATATTGGTGGTATTGCTAATATTACCTTTCTACCAAAAAATGCCCCCCATAAAACCACGGGTTTTGATACCGGTCCAGGTAATGCCTTAATGGATTATTGGTTTGAACTGCACCAGTCAGGGCGCTATGACGCTAAAGGCCAGTGGGCCAATTCAGGTCAAGTCTGCGATAAATTACTGCAAGCGATGTTAAGTGAACCCTACTTCTCACAAGCTGCCCCTAAAAGTACTGGACGAGAGTATTTTAACGCCCAATGGTTAGCAAAATTTACCGACCAAAGCCAATTAAAACCTGCCGATATTCAAGCAACATTAACCGCCTTAACCGCCGAAACAATCGCACAAGAAATCAACCAACTAAGTACCAAGTCTGACGTATACATTTGTGGTGGCGGCATTGAAAATAATTACTTAGTTTCATTATTAAATCAAAAGCTTAATAACCATTCAGTCGTAAATACTCAAACCAAAAATATCAATAGTGATTCATTAGAGGCCATGGCATTTGCTTGGCTAGCCTTAGCATTTGATAAAAATATTTTTGGTAACATTCCCGCGGTAACAGGGGCTAACAAGCCGGCTGTTTTAGGTATCAGTGTTAAGCCTTAAAAATTAACTAGATATGCATATTTTTCCCTTTATAATAACTCCATACTGTCGAAAAAAAGCACGTTAATCGCGGAATATTTGAACTATTTTAGCGATGTATGTTCTAATTAAATTGTAGCGTTTGCTTAATCGAATGCACAGTTCGATTCGATGTTCGACAACAAACGAGGAGAAAAGACAGTGGAATTTACAGACATACATATTGGTATGAAATGCGGTAGTAAAAAAGGTAGTGGCACGGTGACTTGGATTGATGGTTCAACCCGTACTATTTATATGGCAAATACCGATCACAACGACAGTTTTGCCGTTGGCTTTGAAGAGATTATTGAAGATCCTCAAGCGCACAACAAAGAAGACCTCTACTACTAAATTTTTCTTTACTTGCCTGATGAAAAACCTGATGAAAAACCTAATGAAAAATTAGCTCCTGTGGAGCTTTTTTTATTACCTGTGTTACATTGCTAACACACTGTGCTGCTATAGTTTATTGCTACCTTATATCCTTATACAGTGATCCATAAACTAAATTTTGCGGTATAACTATTATATAAAATTATTATATAAAACTAATATGTCTAAATGGAAAATAACTTATTTAGACAAGCGTTAACTCAAGGAACAATGATGAATATTCTTATTACCGGAGGTAGCGGCCTAATAGGTCGAGCACTGATCCAGCACCTGAATGCCGAACGCATTATTGTTTTAACCCGTAATCCTGAAAAAACAGCCAACATAATGCCTGATAATATTGAATTTATTAGTACACTTGACGAAATTGACTTTAATGAACTTGATGTGGTTATTAATTTAGCCGGTGAAGCCATTGTTGACAAAAGATGGTCAAATGCACAAAAAAATACTATTTGCCAAAGTCGCTGGAAAATAACCCAAAAGCTAGTTGAAAAAATACAAGCAGCGACTAATCCGCCACATAGTTTAATTTCCGGCAGTGCTATCGGCTTTTATGGCCGCCAAGGCGCATTAGCGATAGATGAGAGCTACCAAGAGATACACGATGAGTTTAGTCACAAGGTTTGCCAAAAGTGGGAAGCAATAGCCCAAACTGCCGCGTCAGATAAAACCCGCGTTTGCATTATAAGAACCGGTATTGTCTTGGCTGAAAACGGTGGTGCGTTGCAAAAAATGTTACTGCCATTCAAATTTGGCCTTGGTGGACCTATTGCTAGCGGTGAGCAATTTATGTCATGGATACATATTGATGACATGGTTGCTGTTTTGTTAGCGGCAGTCTACCAAACTTCACTCACGGGTATTATCAATGCTACAGCGCCTATGCCAGTCAGTAATCAAGAATTTTCAGAAACCTTAAGTGCCGTACTCAAACGCCCGTGTCTGTTCAGAGTTCCAGCTTTTGTATTACGTGCATTAATGGGCGAGTCAGCAGATTTAGTCCTATATGGCCAAAACGTTTTACCGAGCAAGCTACTCAATAATAACTTTAAGTTTCAATACCCTTCATTAGAGGTAGCACTAAAACAACTCTTAGTTAAGCCATAAAGCGACCTAAACTGGGTTGTAGCTCAAAAGAAAATTTTTCCACACAGTAAGTGCCTTGATATTGTCGCCAGTGAAATTTTTCCTGAAAAAATTGTCGCTGGTAATATTTCCCCTAAAAACACTTTCGCTTGTGAGATTTTTACTCGCGAATGTGTTGACGGTAATACCATAGCTACAAGTACTTAGTCACTATTGAGTATGGCGTTATTTATGCTGATGCTTGCTACTTTTCTAACCTGATTTTAAACGACACTCACTAACAACCAAACAGATTATTTAATTGATCAATATATTGATTTGTATCAAAAAGCTTGCGAGTTCAACTTGAACGAACAGCACATTTTTACTATCGTGATAACCAATAACTTAATCGAACCGGGCTTAACCCATAGCCTTTGGTATAAAACAGAAATATCAAAAGTGGTGGCATAAGCGGGGATTACTTTCAGGAGAATAAAATGAAAAAACCTTTATACCTTGTTGCCGTCGATGGCAGTCAGTGGAGTTTACGAGCCGTTGAGCGAGCCATTGATTTAGCCAGTAAAACTGGTGCTAAGGTAATGTTATTAATGGTAAAAGATTGGTCATATTTACAACCTGTACTACTTGAAGGTACCTCGCCAATCATAGTAGATCAAACAGCTGAAGAAAACGATACCAGAGCTAAAGTGTTAGCGCCATTAGTTGAAAAATACCACAATGTAAACGTAGAGATCACCACAGATCTTATTTGGGGTGATCCTGCCACCGTGATAAAAGAGCAAATTAAAGCATTACACGCGAATATGCTCTTTGTCGGCCGCCAAGGACGATCTCAGATTGTTGACATATTACTTGGCAGTGTGGCTAATAAATTAGCTCATCATGTCGGCATACCCATTGTGCTAGTGCCATAGTCAATGAGTGAGTTATACCAAGTTGATTAATTATCTGCTCATTTTTAATGCTTAAAATAAAAAAGCAGCACACTTAATTAGTCAAATGGGTGTTAAACAGTAATTTTTATATAACACTTTGGTTTTAAAACGGAAAAAGGTGAGCAGATGCTCACCTTTTTTATATTATTTACCCTATAACAACTGTTTTCTCAGAAGCTAGTTATTAATTAACTATATGATCTAAAACGGGATGTCATCATCAAAATCAATAGTTGGTTCTTGTGGATTCACTTTAGGTGCATTCTGTTGAGAGCCACCTTGTTGCTGCTGAAAACCACCAGAATGTTGCGGCGCAGACTGTTGTTGGAAGCCACCGGACTGTTGTGAAGATGATTGCTGAGCTGGTTGCTGTTGAAAGCCACCACTTTGCTGTGCAGGTTTATTATAGGCTTGCTGAGGTGCAGCTTGCTGGTTAAAACCACCACTTTGTTGTTGTGGTTGTTGCTGTTGAAAACCACCTGATTGTTGAGGAGCTTGCTGGTTAAAACCGCCTGCACTGGCTCCGCTACCGCCACGAGAATCTAACATTTGCAGCGTACCGTTAAAGCCTTGAACAACAATTTCAGTCGTGTATTGGTCTTGGCCTTGTTGGTTTTGCCACTTACGTGTTTGCAAAGCGCCTTCAATATAAACTTTAGAACCTTTCTTTAAATATTCACCGGCAATTTCAGCTAGTTTGCCAAACATCACCACACGGTGCCATTCAGTTTTTTCTTTTTGTTCACCCGTTTGCTTGTCTTTCCAAGTTTCAGAAGTTGCAATAGTAAGGTTAGCAACCCCTCCACCATTAGGCATATGACGCACTTCAGGGTCTTTCCCTAAGTTACCTAAAATTATTACTTTATTGACACCAGCCATGAACAAAATCCTATATTTGCAGTAAAGTATTACTTTACTAATTTAGTACTTTCCAAACGTCAACTCGCTCAGAATATTTATTTTTAATAACAATACCTAGATTCTAACACTACGAGTAAAAAATTACGCTAGGTTTGCACTATTTTTGTGAAATACTTTATTGCTAATACCCTAATAACGACCCACCAGAATATAACGGTTTTTCGCTAGTAAACTGGTCTCAGATAAAGTTTTTAAAGCACTTTGATTTTCATCGTAAAAATTCATGTAACCGCACTCACTGAGTGCAATTTTACTTTGCTTGCTCTTAACTCAGGGTGTTTTTATGAAAATCTAACTGAGGTTAATTAAAATAAAGACCGATATAAAAGTAATTGATAACGCTAATTATTCAATGAAATGCTCATTCATAATACTAATTGTTGGTGCTAATATCTTTTGGGATTTTTTAGTTTTATGGTCAAAATGCACCATTACAGCAGTACCTGATGCACATTTTTTATCTTGCTGCCAAGCTTCTTGATAGACGTCAAACGAGCTATTGCCAATGCGGCTAATATAGGTTTTTAATTCGACATCAGTGCCATATTGCAGCTCAGCATGAAATTCAACCGTCGTTTTAGCTAAAATTAATTTCCAATCTGTTAGGTTTAAATCAGGTGAGAACCATTTAAAAACTGGATCGCGTGCCCCCTCAAACCATTGTGCAACCACGGTATTATTAATGTGACCTAGCCCATCCGTTTCACAAAATCTTGGTCTTATACATTCTTTAATCATAATGACTCTCTACATCGCTTTATTATATAAATAATTAACTATTTTAATTGCTGCTATCAACACTTGAGTAGATCGATAGCTCGGTATTGGGTGATTGTCATTTCATTAAGCCTAATACCAATTGAAAAAACAAGGCTTAGTAAATGAACATTGCGACACATACTACAGAGATTTTTCAGCAAGGTAATTAAATTAGCGCTAGTTTGTTGTATGCTAAAGCCAGATGAGTAATAAGAAAATAGCCATGACAGACTTTATTGAAGTATACCCTAACGCACTCAGTCCCGAGTTTTGTAAAAAATTCATCCTCGATTTTGACAATAGCCCACACCAAGTGCCCGGCAGAACGGGTAACGGCGTTGATACCACTAAAAAGCTCAGCCACGATATTTATCTCGGCCAACATGCAGAGTTTCAACCGGCATTGCAAACAATTTTACAGGCCTGTAGCGAACAAATTACCGATTATATTGGCAAATATTTTTTTAGTTTAATTGGCGGTATATCGCTAACAGTACAGCATCCTAAAACCAAGCAGGCCGTAGTATTGACTGTTGATAACTTTGAAGAAGTGGGCAAACCTAACTTATTTAACTTGATAAAGTATTTGTTTCACTTAGCCCCGGTTAACGCCCAACGTTATGAACAAGGTAAGGGTAATTATGGCTATTGGCACTCAGAAATATTTCCACAACCCGGTGAGAACAAAGCGCTGCATCGGGTATTACTGTTTTTAATCTATTTAAATGATGTTGAAGAAGGTGGTGAAACTGACTTTTATTACCAAAATAAAAGCATTAAGCCTAAAGCCGGTAGTATGGTTATTGCGCCATGCGGTTTTACTCATACTCATCGAGGCAACATTCCTATTTCATCGAATAAATACGTCTTAACCTCTTGGGTGAGTTTTAATCCAGCCAAACAGATTTATACCCCAAGTTAGCAAAAAAATACCCGCCATTAGGCTTGTATCTTAACGGCTTTGTCAGAAAAAAGTCATTGCGGGACTTAGTGTAAGTCAGCAATTAAAGCTCTACGCCCTTAACGATAAATGATATCAGCTTGCTCAATTTCAGCCTTTATTAGTCACTTGCGCTAAAGTCAACATTATCAATGCCACTTAGCTTCACATAATAAAAAAGCATAATGTGGTCATTATGCTTTTTAGTTACTGAGTGAAATTGTTAACAAAACTCAACATTCACCACTAAAGAAAGCGTTTGAGTAAGCGATCTATTTGTGTCATACGTAATTTTTTCAGCAGCTTACGCGGTTTATCTGGATAACTTTGTACACTCTCGATGTCGCTTGGTTTATCTATTTTTTTTGTGTGTTGGCTAATACGTTGAAATTCTGCAGTAAATTTATCTAATAATTGACCTTTTTCATCATCAAGCAAAATAGCATTTTCTAAATCTAACGCCCAGGCTCTTGGGTTTAGGTTACTGCCGGTTAACAAGTGATAGCGTTCATCAACCACTAAGCCCTTCAAATGAAAACTGTTATTGTCATGCTGCCATAACCTTAGCGATAACGTGCCATTATCCAAATATTTTTGACGTCGTGACAAGAAAGTCGCTAATAAACGTTCATAAATATAAGGCACAACCTCAACCGTGGAGAAGGTGGCTTCATCGGCATTATAAAAATCATTGGCTTTTTTATCACCCACAATAAAGCTGATTTTAACACCACGCTTTAGTGCGGCATCTAAATCTCTTAATAAAGGTTTAGGTAAATTAAAATAAGGGGTGAAAATAACTAAAGTATCGCGACTGCTGCGTACTAAGTCTCTAATAACACGATTAAGTTGATTGCCTCTGCGACCGCAACCAACAAACATAGACGTTTGAATATCATCAGCTTTATAGTCGCGTTGATCGGCACTAAATGGACGATATGTTGATGACTTTAATAATCGAGTTAAACGAAGAATATTGCGTTTTACTATTTTGCTGTCTGGCAACTCGCCGTGGTTTAATCGTGGTGCCAAACTTGAGTCAATAAAGTAATCTTGCAGGTACTGGCAAAAATTATCCGCTAGCGCTTGGCTGTCTAAGCGATAATAGCGGTCGAGACGATAACGCCCCGCTTGTTGTAAGTACACATCATTAATACTCGCTCCGGTGTAAAGCAGCACGTTATCGATCACCATGCCTTTTAAATGTAAAACGCCAAGTAATTCCTTACGTTTAACCGGTACACCGTAAATATTAATCGATACTTGATGTTGCTGTTCAAGTGCTAAATAGAGATCACGATTACCACCAGACTCTTTTTCACCGATCAAACCACGTTGTGCGCGATGAAAATCAACAAACAAACAAATATCTAATGTGGGGGTCTGCTGTTTTGCTTGATATAAAGCGGCCAGCACTTCTCTGCCTGCTGCATCGTCTTGAATATAAAGCGCAGAAATATAAATACGTGACTTTGCTTGAACAATTTCAGCCAAGAGCATTTGCTTAAAATCAGCAGCGCAATGGGCAATATCTATATCGGTATTAGCGATCCCAACGTTAGAATTAACGATAACCATATTAGCGGTTGCCCGCTTGAGTAGTAGCTAAATTAAGTGTTTTATTATGATTCATTCAATCTAAGTATTATTTTCAAAGTAAACTAGCCTGATTGTACCGCAAGATCCTCTACGAGTTGAAACATATTAATGCCTGTATGTGCAACACGTTGACTTGATGGTGATAAATTGTCGATATTTACAGCAATATCGAGCAGGTTTAATGTTCACAACCACACTAACAAGAAGTGGGTTGTGAACATAGAGCCAGGCTATATTTTATTTTATAAACTGAGCGATAGCCTGTGTAGCAGAGTCATCAGCCGTTTTAAAAACCGTTTGATTAGATTTTAGCGGCCAATTCTGCTGCTTGTCTAATGGCCTGTTTTGCATCAAGTTCAGCCGCAATCTTAGCACCACCAATTAAATGTGCCGTCACGCCTTGTGCTTGCAACTCTTGGTAAAGACCACGTTCAGATTCTTGCCCTGCACAAATAATGATATGGTCTACTGTTAGCGTTTGCTGTTCACCATCAACAGAAATAACTAAACCTTCATCATTGATCTCTTGATAAGTAACGCCCGCTAACATTTTCACGCCATTTTTTTTCAAAGTAGAGCGATGGATCCAACCGGAAGTTTTACCTAAACCGCCGCCCACTTTACTGGTTTTACGTTGAAGTAAATAAACTTCACGAGCAGGGGTTTCTTGAACAGGTTTGCCGGATAAGCCACCATTTTCTTGATACTCTTTATCGATACCCCAGCTTTTTAACCATTTGTCAGGGTTTGTCGTCAACGATTCTTCTTCGACTAAAAATTCAGCGACATCAAACCCAATACCCCCGGCGCCAATAATGGCAACACGCTTACCTATCGGTTCTTTATCGCGTAATACTTGAATATAAGATTTAACTTTCTCATGTTCAATGCCTTTAATGTCAAGCGCTCTGGGTACAATGCCTGTTGCTAGCACTATTTCGTCAAAGCCGGCCGCAATTAACTGTTCTGCGCTTTGTTCTTGATTTAGATTTAAGCCAATGCCTAACAGCTCAATTTGCTTGTTAAAATAACGTAAGGTTTCAAAAAACTCTTCTTTACCTGGTATTTGCTTGGCGTAGTTAAACTGGCCACCAATTTCACTGCCCCGATCAAATATCTCTACACTGTGACCACGTTGAGCGGCATAAACACTAAATGCTAAACCTGCAGGCCCTGAGCCAACCACGGCAATTTTTTTCTTGGCGGTAGTTTTTTCAAAGGTCAATTCAGTTTCATAACAGGCTGTTGGGTTGACCAGACATGACGCACGTTGCTGATTAAACACGTGGTCTAAACACGCTTGGTTACAACCAATGCAGGTATTAATTTCATCACTTTTATTGGCCGCGGCTTTAGCAACAAAATTTTCGTCGGCTAAAAATGGTCGTGCCATTGACACCATATCAGCTTGGCCTGTCGACAATATTTTTTCTGCCACTTCAGGGGTATTAATACGATTTGTGGTAATTAAAGGCACCTTGATCTCTTTTTTCATTCGCTCGGTGATCCAAGTAAATGCGGCGCGTGGCACTGAGGTTGTAATAGTAGGAACACGTGCTTCGTGCCAACCAATACCCGTATTAATTAAAGTCGCGCCTGCTGCCTCAACCGCTTTAGCCATAGTAACAACATCTTGCCAACTATTGCCGCCATCAACTAAGTCGAGCATAGATAAACGAAATATAATAATGAAATCATCGCCAGCGCTTGCTCGCACCGCACGAATAGTTTCAATCGCTAAACGCATTCTGTTTTCAATGCTGCCACCCCATTCATCGGTGCGTTTATTGACTTTTACACAGCTAAATTGATTAATCAGGTAGCCTTCAGAACCCATAATTTCAACACCGTCATAGCCCGCTCTTTTTGCGAGTTTTGCCGAATAAGCGAAGTCTTTAATCGTGCCTTTGATTTGGCGTACTGACATAGCTTTTGGGGTGAAGGGGTTAATCGGCGACTTTACTTTACTGGCTGAAACACTAAACGGGTGATATGAATATCTGCCGGCATGTAATAACTGCAAACAAATTTTTGTTGGGTATTGATGCACAGCTGTGGTAATTTTTTTGTGTTTACCCACGTGCCAAAATCTACTTAACTCACAACCAAAAGGTGTTAAGCGACCTCGAGTGTTAGGACTAATACCACCGGTAACAATCAAGCCAACACCGCCTTTTGCGCGTGCTTGATAAAATGCTGCGAGTTTATCAAAACCGCCCTTTTCTTCTTCAAGGCCAGTATGCATTGAGCCCATTAATGTTCGGTTAGCTAAGGAGGTAAAGCCTAAATCTAATGGCGCTAATAAGTGTGGAAAGGCAGCATTATTATTCATAGTAAGTCACTTTTGTGGTTGTCATGTTAATTTATAGCCATTGAAATAAAGTATCGATCATTCTGAGGTGGCCTGAATAATCCATACCTGCTTTGTCTACATGGATGCAGGTACTTATGTTTAGTCTGCAACAATAAACATCTGCTTTTAATCACACACGTTAGCTATTGTCACTGACTTATTTCGATGGGTATTATATTTAAAGCTAGTTCATGTTTTTTACTCGAACCAGCCAGTGTCTAAAATATCTGCTACTAAGGCAAAACTCAAGCTTTATTTTGACACCTGTCAGATAGGGATTGTTACTGGCTGAATTCACGGTCGTAAAAAGTGCCCGTTTACTTTCGATATAAACTGAGTATGCTGTGCCGTAAACATTGCTATGCTGGGCTGTAGCTCATAAGGAGGGGTATTATTAACATCGACAAAAATAGCATCATTGGTCAAATCACTGAGCAACTGCAACAGGAATTAGTCTTGGCATTAGTGGCAGCAAATAATGCCCATAAGGCGGCGACCGACGATCAGTCAGTCGCAGAAACACAATATGACACCTTGGCAATAGAGCAAAGTTACCTAGCCGAAGGCCAGTCAAGACGTGTGGACGAGATTCGCTATGCCATTAAACGCTTACAAAGTATTCCTCTGACCGCATTACAGAAAAAACCAGAAATAAACATTGGCTCAGTGGTGCAGTTGGAAAAAGATATTGATAAACAACAGTGGTTTTTTCTTGCGCCCGCGGCTGGTGGTTATCGCTGCAAGTTAGCTGTGCAGAGTAATACCATTAATATCGTGGTTATTACGCCACAGTCGCCTATAGGCGCTGCCATGATGGGAAAAGTGCTTGATGATGAAATCAGTATACAAATAGCCGGAAAAAATATCGCTGACTTCATCACCATGGTAAATTAAAAGCCTTTGAGTTTGGCTTAATAACCTTGGAGATTAATGATAAAAGTACACACTCACTATGGATTGAGCAGTGCTTTGATACCAGCAAGATCAGCGGTTTTATCATCCACTTTCAAATAAGCCACCGCCTCGTCATGCATGATAGTAATTTCAATTACGCCCGGCATTTCACTGAGTTGTTGTGCTATGTCACGCGCTTTTTCATCACTAATAATATTGGTTGCAAAGCTATAAGCCTTAGATTTTTTCAACGGCTTCATGCCCAAACTTAATAGCAACCAAACCAGCGCAAATAAACCTGTGACTAAAAATATCGTTTGCTCACCAAATTCGCCAGCAATAAAGCCGCCAAGAATACCACCAGCAAAAGCGCCTAAAAACTGGCTACTAGAGTAAATGCCCATCACACTGCCTTTTACGCCGGCAGGTGCAATGCGCGACAATATTGATGGCATGGTCGCTTCTAAGTAATTAAAGGCGGTAAAAAACATCATGACCAAGACAATTAATGTCGTCAAACTAGTGGGCAGATACCAGAGTAATAATAAGGCTATCGCTAGCAAGGCCACTGCGGCGCTAAACATTTGCGTCTCTTTTTGTTTTTTCAATCCGATGATCATAAAGGGCACCATCAGAAAAAACGAGCCAATTAAGGTCGGTAAATAAAGCTGCCAATGTTGTTCAAGCGCCAAACCATTCTCAACAAATTGCTTGGGTAGGGTCACAAAACAAGCGGTTAAGGCCATATGTAAAATGAATACCCCCCAATTTAAACGTGACAATTGCCCGTCACGAATCAAGCGGCCAAGTTTTGAGGGCAGTGCAACATTGTCACCTTTAGGGGCGGTATTAATTGAATTAGGGACAATAAATTGAATCGTTAGCATGGCAAATAGGGTTAATATCGCAATAAACCAGAACAAGCCACTCAAACCAAACGCTTGCGCGACTATTGGGCCAATAATCATAGCAATAGTAAATGAAAGTCCAATAAACATACCTATGGTCGCCATGACTTTTGGCCGTTGTTCTTCACGACTTAAGTCTGCCGCTAAGGCCAATATCGCACTGGCTATCGCCCCCATACCTTGCAATGCACGACCTAGTACCACACCATAAATAGTTTCTGACATCGCCGCGACAATACTACCGAGAAGAAATATCAACAATCCTACTAAAATAACGGGTTTTCGACCAAATTTATCCGATAAAATCCCCATAGGAATTTGTAACAATGCCTGCGTTAATCCATAGGCACCAATCGCTAAGCCAAGCCAAATAGGGCTATAGCCAATAAGTTCTTCACCATAAATGGCAAACACAGGCAAGATCATAAACAAGCCAAGCATTCGTAAGCCGAATACCGATGCTAACGATATGGCGGCCTTCTTCTCAATACTATTTAAACCAGATGCACTCATGAAGGTGTTAACTCTTAATTTATAGGGGCTATAGCTATACCCTTTCTCGACTTGCTCGAATCTGCATCTTGAAGTGCAACGGGTATATATAAACGCACACATCTTAACACGGGTTTTGAATGAACAAAAACAGAGATTTTAGCTGAATTTGGATTAAAAAACTGTGCAATAATATGCGATTCTAACTTTATGTTCAGGTAAAACAAGGTTTAGGATAATTTACTGTAAAAACAGCCTTACTCGGGTCGTATTTTGTTGTTAATAATTATTTAAATCTTGCTAGAACCTAAGGTAATTTACAATCAGTCTGATCTTTGCATACAGGTATTTCGTACAACAAGCCTCGGGCGTTAAACTGGTCACCATATCATTATGAAAAAAATTGAAGTCAGGGGTGCTCGCACTCA
The DNA here is from genome assembly GCF_014077065.1 of Colwellia sp. MB3u-4. NCBI lineage: Bacteria > Pseudomonadati > Pseudomonadota > Gammaproteobacteria > Alteromonadales > Colwelliaceae > Colwellia > Colwellia sp. MB3u-4. The sequence continues at coordinate 45,955 of NZ_JACGVE010000074.1, forward strand.
TAACTTGAAAAATATTAATGTAGATATTCCTCGCGACAAATTAATTGTTATCACCGGTCTTTCAGGCTCAGGCAAGTCTTCCTTAGCCTTTGATACCTTGTACGCTGAAGGACAAAGACGTTATGTAGAATCACTTTCTGCTTATGCGCGCCAATTTTTATCCTTAATGGAAAAGCCTGATGTCGATCACATTGAAGGTTTATCTCCGGCCATTTCAATTGAGCAAAAGTCGACTTCGCACAATCCGCGTTCAACGGTCGGCACTATCACCGAAATATATGATTATTTACGCCTGCTTTATGCTCGTGTTGGTGAACCCCGTTGCCCAACACATCACCAACCGCTAGCGGCACAAACCATTTCACAAATGGTTGATCGGGTATTAGCGCTTGAAGAAGGCACTAAGGTAATGGTCTTAGCACCTGTGCTACAAGACCGTAAAGGTGAGCATGTTAAGTTACTCGATAATCTGGCCGCACAAGGCTATATTCGTGCTCGAATAGATGGCGAAATTTGTGATTTATCCGATCCACCGGCCTTAGAGCTACAGAAAAAACATACTATTGAGGTGGTCGTTGACCGTCTTAAAGTGCGTGAAGATATTCAATTACGCCTTGCTGAATCTTTTGAAACCGCGCTTACACTGACCTCAGGTACGGTGAAAATTGGCTTTATGGATGACCCCAAAAGAGAGGAGTTAGTGTTTTCAGCTAATTTTGCCTGCGCAAAATGTGGCTATAGCATGCAAGAATTAGAACCACGTTTGTTCTCTTTCAACAACCCCGCAGGCGCATGTCAAACCTGTGATGGCTTAGGTAATCAGCAATTTTTTGACCAAAGTCGTGTTATTGCCAATCCCGCGTTAAGCTTAGCCGGTGGCGCTATTCGTGGTTGGGATAAGCGTAATTTCTATTATTATCAAATGTTGCAAGCATTAGCTGATCATTATCAATTTCCTTTAGACTTAGCGTTTAATGAGTTGGATGAAAAAACTCAACAAGTGATTTTAACCGGCAGCGGCAAACAAAAAATTGAATTTAAATACATGAATGACCGTGGTGACATTGTGATTCGCAAACATCCGTTTGAAGGTATTTTAAATAATATGGATCGCCGCTACCGCGAAACAGAATCTAACGCGGTACGTGAAGAGTTAGCTAAATATCTTAATAGCCAAAGTTGCCCAGACTGTAACGGTAGTCGACTACGCTTAGAAGCGCGTAATGTTTTTGTGGGTAATACCCCATTAACTGAGGTGGCTGAATATGCCATTGCCGATGCCTTGGCGTTTTTCCAGAATCTGGAGTTAACGGGGCAAAAAGGACAAATTGCTGAAAAAATTCTGAAAGAAGTCTGTGACCGCTTAGGCTTTTTGGTCAATGTCGGTTTAAATTACCTTAACTTGTCACGCGCCGCAGGCACTTTATCTGGTGGTGAGGCGCAACGCATTCGTTTAGCGAGCCAAATAGGTGCCGGTTTAGTCGGGGTGATGTACGTTTTAGATGAGCCATCGATTGGTTTGCATCAACGTGATAATGAACGTTTATTAGAAACCCTGATCCATTTACGTGATTTAGGCAATACCGTTATCGTGGTAGAGCATGATGAAGATGCGATTCGCGCCGCTGACTACGTTATTGATATTGGTCCTGGCGCTGGTGTTCATGGCGGTCATATTATTGCTGAAGGCAATGTGGATGATATTCTAGCATGTGAAGACTCACTTACTGGTAGATACTTATCAGGTAAGGAGCGCATTGAAACACCTAAGGTTAGAGTGCCTTTTGACAAAAATAATGTTGTTGAACTTAAAGGCGCCACAGGTAATAACTTAAAAAATGTTGATTTAGTTATTCCTAATGGCTTAATGACTTGCGTTACTGGCGTTTCAGGCTCAGGAAAATCAACGCTGATTAACGATACCTTGTACAAACTTGCTCATATTGAATTAAATGGTGCAACCACACAAGAACCCGCACCCCATAAAGAAATTATGGGTTTACATTTACTCGATAAAGTCATCGATATTGACCAAAGCCCCATTGGCAGAACCCCACGTTCTAATGCCGCCACTTACACCGGTATGTTTACCGCTATTCGTGATATTTTTGCCGCCACGCAAGAGTCGCGATCACGGGGTTATAAAGCCGGTCGCTTTAGCTTTAATGTTAAAGGTGGACGCTGTGAAGCTTGTCAGGGTGACGGCTTAATTAAAGTTGAAATGCATTTTTTACCCGATGTTTATGTGCCCTGTGACCTGTGTAAATGTAAACGTTATAACCGTGAAACCTTAGAAGTAAAATACAAAGGCAAAAGCATTCATGAAGTGCTTGATATGACCGTTGAAGATGCTTGTGAGTTTTTCTCACCCATTCCCGCCATAAAACGTAAGTTACAAACCTTGATGGATGTTGGCCTCACTTATATAAAACTGGGTCAGTCAGCCACCACACTTTCGGGCGGTGAAGCACAACGGGTAAAATTGTCGAAAGAGTTATCAAAACGCGATACCGGTAAAACGCTTTACATTTTAGATGAGCCCACCACTGGCTTGCATTTTCACGATATTAAACAGTTATTGCAGGTCATTCATCGTTTACGTGACCATGGCAATACCATTGTAGTGATTGAGCATAATTTAGATGTCATAAAAACTGCAGATTGGGTGATAGATTTAGGCCCAGAAGGAGGTTCAGGTGGTGGCGAAATATTAGTCACAGGCACGCCAGAGCAAGTGGCTGAACATAAAGGCTCTCATACTGCGAGATTCTTAAAACCTTTACTTGCTAAAGAAAGAGCAGCTAAAGAGAAAGCAGCTAAAAAAGCACGCGCTAAATAAAACATCACATCAACATCAATCCATAGTGATGTTTTTCTTAAAGGCTTGTTTTTTATCACAAGCCTTTTTTGTGCCTAGTATCTCAACGCCGTTATGTTTAAGATAAATGAGTATGCTGACAAAAACAGCGCTAATAACTGAAGTAGTAAGCTAAATGACAAATGAAAATAACCATACTATAGCCTGGCAAAACCCGATGATTTATTTACTGGCCTTCTCTAGTGGCTTTTGCATTATGGGTATTGAACTATTAGGTGGCAGAATTTTAGCGCCATTTTTCGGCAGTAGTGTCCATATTTGGGGCAGCATAATCACAGTATTTATGCTGAGTTTATCTTTTGGCTATTTAGCCGGTGGTAAGTTATCGACCAAAGCGGCTTCTTTACACCGTTACGGATTAATTTTCATCTGTGCGGGGATCGCTATTTTACCGGTAGCCTTTTCTTCACAAGGGATAATGGAAGCTATATTTCTTACCATTGAAGATACCCGTTATGGTTCATTATTAGCATCAATGGCCTTGTTCTTTGTGCCAACCGTGATATTGGGTATGATTTCACCTTACTCGGTGCGCTTGTTAGTGACTGATAAAAACAAAAGCGGCCAAGTCGCTGGCTTTCTCTACTTTGTTTCAACACTCGGCAGTGCTTTGGGCACCATTATCACCTCGTTTTACTTGGTGTTACTGTTTGAGGTTAACGATATTATTATGGTGTTTAGCAGCGCACTTATTGTGTTGGGTATTACCGCCATGATCTTTCATCGTATCAATCAGTCTAAAAATAGCCTTAATAACCATACTAGTAATCAGCAAGGATCTGCAGATGAATAAATTAGTCACTAGCCTCCTAATCGCCATCATCAGCAACGCTCTGATTAGTTCAGCCTTAAGTACACAAGCAATGGGCAAAACTATTCACAGTGAGCGTTCGTTATATCGCAACATATTAGTCGAAGAAGATAGCGGGTTACGCTGCTTAAAATTCAATGTTAAAAGTGCTAAAACTCAACAAAGTTGTATGTTAGTTGACGATCCGCAACGCTTAGTTTTTAACTATACAAAAATGTTATTTTCGAGTTTATTAATTAACCCTAACCCTGAGCGTATTTTAATTATTGGTTTAGGCGGCGGCACCATGTCAAATGTCTTACACCAAATTTATCCGAAGGCGAGCATCACTAACGTGGAAATAGATCCGGCAGTCATTAAAGTGGCACGAAACTATTTTGGCTTTTTTGAAAATAAAAACGTTACCGCGGTAGCACAAGACGGGCGCATTTTTGTTAAACGTGCGGCGATAAAAAAACAGCAATACGATTGGATAATTCTCGACGCCTTTAACGGTGACTACATACCCGAACATTTAATGACCCAAGAATTCTTACAAGAAGTTAAAAGCTTACTGAGCGATAACGGTGTGGTAGCGGCCAATACCTTCTCGGTGAGTAAGTTATACAATTATGAATCAGCGACTTATAAAGCCGTTTTTGGCGACTTTTTCAATGTTAAAAATAACAACAACAGTAATCGCATTATATTAGCCAGTGCTAAGGCTTTACCTAAAGCTGATATTATCGCCCAGCGCGCTAAAGCGTTAAAAGAAAAGTTATCGCCATTTAATGTCGATATCACCAAAATTAGCCGTAAAATGATCTCAACAGCAACAACGCAAGATTGGCCACCAGCATCGCCACTATTGACCGATCAGTATTCGCCGGCAAACTTATTAAATTTAAAAAACTAAATCTAAAACGCTAGGATGATCATCAGCATATTAAAATAATACGGCAGTAGCGTCAGCAAAATCAAACGTGAGAAAATTCGCTTCAGATCCAGCTTCAGCCTAAGCCAATTTTAGGCACTGAAATTAATAACTCAGCTTAATTTTTCTGCCTGAATTAACTTTTCTTTTTTAAACTTAAACGCTTTTTACCTGAAGATGTTGCTGTGGGTTTTTTCACATCGATGCGGGTTAAGGTCCGTGAAGCAGCCGGTGATTTCGACGCTATGGTTTTACTGGCATGTTTACTATCTGTTATAGCCACTTTTTCAACTTCAGCATTAACCTCTACTGCAGCATGGTCATCGTCAATAATTTCTGCTTCAGTACTTGCTGCTTCAGTGATTTCTACTGCAGTAAAGTCATCACCCAGTGCGGTTTTACGAGAGCCTGCCACTGCGGTGTTTATCTCCGCCATTTCACTTGTAGTTAAGTCGCGCCACTCTCCCGAACGTAAATTGCCCAGTTCAACATTCATAATGCGCGAGCGTTGTAACTCAGTCACTTCATAATCAAGGTATTCACACATACGGCGAATTTGTCGATTTAAACCTTGGGTAAGAATAATACGAAAAACATATTTACTCTCATGTTTGACAATACAGGGTTTAGTAATAGTGCCTAAAATAGGGACACCTTTTGACATACGCTCAACAAAGCGCTCACTGATCGGCTTATCAACTTTGACAATATATTCTTTATCGTGAGCATTTTCTGCCCGTAATATTTTATTAACAATATCACCGTCACTGGTCAAAAATATCAGCCCTTCTGAGGGTTTATCTAATCTACCGATAGGAAATATGCGCTTAGTATGACCAATAGCATCAATAATATTACCTTTGACTTGCCGCTCAGTGGTACAGGTAATACCAATGGGTTTATTATAAGCAATGTAAACTCGGTCGGTATGATTACTCGCGCTGGCTTTAATCTCATTACCGTCAATACAAACCCTATCACCGGACACAACTTTAGTGCCAAGCTCTGGTACTTTGCCATTAATGGTCACACGATTTTTTTCGATCAATTTATCGGCAAATCGACGCGAACAATAGCCCGAGTCACTAATATATTTGTTTAAACGTTTTTCGTAACTTGACACTGGCTATCCTAAATAAGATCAGTAAATTCTAAATTTGATTGGTGGTATTTTACCTAAATTTTGTCACACTGTAGAGCAATGTTACAAAAAGCTGTAAAAAACTCGATAAACAAGGTTATAAACAAGGAATAAATATGAAAATAATCGCATTTGGTGCAAGTTCAAGCAGTAAATCAATCAACAAAAAACTTGCCACGTATGCCGCTAACCTAGCCGCTGAAGTTCAGGCAAATGTTGACATTGAAATACTCGATTTAAACGACTTTGAACTACCGCTTTTCAGCCAAGATAAGGAAATAGCATTAGGTCAACCTGAAGCCGCGAAAGCCTTCTTCAATAAACTGGGTGAAAGTGACGCCATTATTATTTCATTTGCTGAGCATAACGGCAATTACAGTGCCGCCTATAAAAACTTATTTGATTGGGCCTCGCGCATTGATAAAAAAGTTTATCAAAATAAAGCCATGCTATTATTAGCCACATCTCCTGGACCAGGTGGTGCCGGCAGTGTGTTAGCGTTAGCGACAGGTTCAGCGCCTTACTTCGACGGCCAAGTAAAAGCATCGTTATCTGTACCAAACTTTTTTGATAACTTTGACGTAGAAAATACTAAGCTCACTAATGATGAATTACATCAGCAATTGCTCAACGCCGTGAAACTTTTAATGGCATAATTTTCAGTAAAGACCTAAAAATTACACTGTGATTTTTAGGTCTTTACGCTGTCTTTAACTTGAGTATTAACAATAACACTCGGTTGTTTGGCCTTAGTCTCCACTTTGATTGTTCCTCCTCTATTGCCAACAGAAAAAGAACTACAGCCAGAGGCCGTGAATATAATGATTGATAGCCATAGCAGCGCCTGATTTACTGTCATATGTTACTCATTAATTGGCTGCTCTTACGCTAATTTTAGCCAGTTGACGGTCATGATATTTAGCTAAGACAATAATGGAAATAATCGCCCCTAATAACGCTAAGGCCATATCTGACTGGGTATCCCAAATATAACCTTGCGTACCCAAAAATGCTTCAGCATTTTCACCTGAAGCGATAGCAACCCACCATTCTATCAATTCATAAAAGGCGCTAAAGGCCAAGCAAATAGCAACAATAATGACATTTAACCAAGCTTTTCCATTAACAATGCTTTTGCGAATAAGGATCTCACGGGCAAGTAAAGCGGGCACAAAGCCTTGGAAAAAATGGCCGACTTTATCGTAGTTATTTCGCTCAGACCCCATCCAATGTGCGATCGTATCAAATAAGGGGACTTCGGCGTAGGTATAATGACCACCGACCATTAACACTATGCAATGCAGTAATATCAAATTATAAAGCAAACGCGTTAACTCAAAACGCTGAAAACTTATCACTATCAATACTAAACCTATTAGCGCCGGCAATACTTCTAAAAACCAAGTGAATTGATCTTTTGGCCCAATACCAGACCAAATCAAGACAACAAAAAAACACACTAACCAGAGAACCTTTAACATTTTACTTACTCTTTAATGAATGGCATATTTAATAGACCAAATAAACTTAGTAGCCATATTTCAGCTTACTCTTCTGCTAACCAAAAAAACGTTATCGCCAAGCGCTTAGTTCTTTTTTCATTGCCAAAATAACCACTGGCGCTATGAGCAATATTACCTTTAAATAAAATTAGCCGATTAAATTTATTCTCTATGGCGACATCTTCATACCAAGCATCTTTTGGTAAACTATCGGCTTTAAGGGCATCAACTAAATTTAAGTAAGGTGCTTGCACCAAGTTGCCACCGGCAGCACCATTGCCATATTTTAATCGATAAAAGCTAGTGCCTGAATGCGCTGGCGGATTTTGGCTCAAATACAATACCGCGCCATAACGACATAACTTTCGATTATCAACATGTGGTCTTGCTTCACCCTCTTCAGCTCCCACCAAAATGGCCGTATTACTGTCAACCACCACACTGTCTGATTCAGCAACCCAAAAATTAGCTTTATTAACTTGTGATTTCGCCCAATCTTCAACAAATTGTAAATCACTTTTACTTAAAGCGTTTTTTGAACGCATTCCTGGCCAAAGTTCTTTAGTGTAGGGTGAGCCTAACTTCCACTTCTTTTTGTTATAGCACTTATTCGCTAACTCAACGGCCTTCTTTACTGGGAAAAGATCATCTTGAATCCAATAATTTACCCCCAATTCTGGTTTTTCATAAGGCAGTGTTGGCGAGTTATATGGAATTGAAGGTAACACCATATTTTCATCATATTTTTCATACATACTAATTACTTTCTATATCCTTAACTAAATTCAATAATATCAAAATATTAACCTAAACTCATAGCCTGTAATAATTACCTTTGGGCGCAACACCAAATAGACTCATTGCCGCTTGCATGTCTTCTTGTGGATAATGGGTAATGGCAAGCTGATGACTTTCGATACAATCCCAGCGCTCAATCATCATAAATTGCTCTCCATGCTCATGATGCTTTAAAAGCTCACAGGAAATCCCCCCTTTAGCTCCTGTAATATAGGGCACAAGTGCCTGTAAAAAAGTATAAAGTTCAGCTGACTTTTTTGCTGCAGCAGTGAATTCATTAACCCGTACTATACTCATAATAACCTCTAAACCTGATTGTTCATTATAATGAAGGGTTTATGGTTAGTTTATTATAAGTCTGACTTTTCGCTAGGATACTGTCATTAAAATGCCGTAGTCACTTTTTAAACACCCTATTTTTCAGTGATAACACTGAGTAAATCTACTATTTCATTTGGCTCATACAAGGTGCCAAAACATCGGGTAAAGGCCGTAATTTGTTCAGTGCTTGGAAAAGTAAAATAATGACCTTGCCCCGCTTGAACAAGCGTTGTGAGTTCATCCCCCTGTTCAAGCGTCTTAATCGCTTGCTCGATCAATTGACACCCCCCGATATACAAAGACAACACATGCCACAGATAAGACTTATCCTGTTGCACTGACAATGTTGAATTAGCAATAATACCACCCGTATCTATCGTGCTGTCATCAATAAAGTGCAAACTTGTCGCCAACTGCTTATCGCCATTTAACAGCGCCCAAAACGTTGCCATAACGCCACGATAATTTGGCAATAACCCAGAATGTAAATTAATCACGCCCTGTTTTGACAGCGCAATAACGGGCGGCTTTAAAATCACCCCGTAACGAATAGAAATAATTAAATCAGCTGAAAATGCTTGAATTTTTGCCAAACCATCAACTGAATTTATTTGATTTAAGGTTTCTATCTCAATAGCGTATTGCTGAGTAATGTCTGCATAAGTTTTAAAATTCACCGATAGTTCGGTCTTTGCCTGCACTTGCTCAAGCGTGCGATAAACCTCGTGTTGCTCAAATTGCGCTAACTCCTGCAAGGCTTGTGGGCGTGTACTATTACCACCGACTTTACTGGATAAAAACACCTTAATATTATGCACCTGTAATGCTGGCAATAATAAATTTAACGCCAAATTACTGGCAATGTCATTATTGAGCAATAAAACAATGTTCATGATAATCATTCCTCTAGCTATTATTTAAAGTGGCTCAACTAAAAAATTAGATAACACCATAAACTTGCATTAAAACTTCCATAAAAGCCAAAATAACCAAAATAATCTATTATTTTATGTGCTTAACTGTTTCATCATATAGTACCGACAACCAGTTTTAGGATAACCTTGCTGCGTCCATTGCACTTGATAACCGTGTTTTTCATAAAATGGCATAGCTTGAAAATTCAACGTATCGAGTAAGGCTTTATTACAACCTCTCGCTAGCGCCGCCTGCTCTATTTGATGTAATATTTTGCTACCGACTTGTTGGCCTCGCAGTGTATCTGATACCCATAAGGTGTTGATCATTAACCAATCACCAAAGGTTCGTCCCGCGGCGCCGGCAACAACATCACCTTTGTCATCGTTTAACTTCACCGCAATGGCTTTACGTTCACTGACTTCCCAATGCGCCCAGTTAAATTCAGCAATTTTTTCATCTAAAAAAGCGATTAACCCTGCTTCAGGGTTTTCAATAACTTCAATCTTCACGCTTGACTCCCATTAATGATCTTAATCGCTTTTTCACTGACTTTTCTAAAAGTCAGTGAAATGTTTATAAACTATTTAATAACATCAACTCTTTTGGGTGCGGCTTCATATAATATGACTCGGTAATGTAGTCATGTGGGAAGCGTCGAAAATGATGGCGTAATAAGGTTATCGGCACAATCAATGGCAGTAAGCCATTACGGTATTGGTCAATAATATCAACTAGTTCAGCTTTGTCATCAACGCTGATAGAGGTTTTTAAATAACCTTGCAGATGTTGTAAGGTATTCACGTGACCTTTTCGAGTGGCTTTTATTTTTAGTATCACCATCATTTTTTTCAAGTATTGCGACATGACCTCACTAGGTACCTCAGCATGGGCCTGCGCCAAGAAATGGCCTAGCTCTTTTGCCAACGCCTGGCTATGACTCATAAAAATATATTTATGTTGAGCATGAAAACAATTCAGGCTGTGCAATGAAAACACTTCTGCCGATAGTTTTTGCCAACGAGCATAAATAAACACCCGTTGAATAAAGTTTTCGCGCAAGATGGCATCACCTAACCTACCTTCTTCTTCAACGGGTAAATCTGGAAAATTTTCCATCAATTTTTGTGCGTAAATACCCACGCCAATACGATCTGGCATATCACCTTTATAAAGTCTCACACGCTCCATACCACAACTGGGTGAGTCTTTTTTCAATATATAACCGCTAAGCTTTTGTTGCCAAGATTGCTGCTGTTGAGCACAATCTTTAAGTCGTTCAGTGACATCTAAATCTGGCGTTCTTGAACCAACGCAATGCACTTTTTCATCGATCAGTACCAACCTAATGGTTTCACGCGGAATACCTAAACCAATATCCACTTCTGGACAGAAGGGGATAAAATCAAAGTACTCACTTAAGGTGTTATTAATATATGCGTTGTTTTTATGACCTGAGTCAAACCGCACTTTATGACCTAATAAACAGCTACTAATGCCGATTGATAGTTTATTATCCATGCTTGTTTCCTATGACTGAAAGTTTTTAGCTTTTGCTGAATTTCAGTATAACTAAAAGCCTAATTAAGATAATCATTTAAATAGTATTTTAGCTATATAGTCGGCTCTGTTCGACAACACTATGATTAGGTGATGAAGCCTGATGCCTAAAAAGTTAACAAACATCTGTAGCCAGATATTTTTTTCGCTAGGCATTTTTATCTACAGCAGTTAAATTTCATTTAACTTGATGGACTGAAGTCCAACCTAGATAGAGCTTACGGATGATCATGTCGAACTTTAGTCCGTCAACCGCTAAAAAGGCAATGACCGAGATGGCCAAGATCGGCCATATGGTCGTGACATACCCTTCATCCTGAACATAAAAAAACCCGGAAATTTCCAGGTTTTATCAACAGCTACTAATAAAATAAAACTAATACGCTATTTTTCAAAATAGAATTTATCGCGTTTATTATCGTAATTACCCACTTCATTCATGGTATCGGCATTATACAAACGGCCATTAATCATGGTGTAAATCACTTTGTCAGATAAACGAATATCTTTACTGACATCGCCATCAATGACTAAAATATCCGCAAGTTTGCCAACTTTAAGTGAACCTAACTGACTATCTAAACCTAAGGTATGGGCCGGTGCGATGGTTGCAGTACGAATAGCATTTAATGGCGACATGCCACCTTGTGCCATCATCCACATTTCCCAGTGCATGGCTAAACCTTCACGCTGACCATGACCACCAGCATTAACCACAACGCCTAAGTCTTGCAGCTCTTTTGCTACTTTGGCAACATTAATGTGGTTGTAATGATGCAGCGGCGCTTTGGTACGACGCATTGAACGCGGGTCTAAAAACTCGCTCGGTACATACTGGCTCAAACGTGGATGCTGCCATACGTTTGTCGTGTCATACCAATAATGCTCACCTGAAATACCACCGTAAGCCACACCCATAGTGGGTGTGTAAGCCATTTCAGATTGTGACCATAACTGCTTGATGTCGTCATAAATTTTCGCCGTCGAAATTGAATGCTCTAACGTCGTATGGCCATCAATAATCATAGATAAGTTATGTTGTAGCAGTGATCCCCCTTCTGGTACCACTAATATTTCGGCTTCACGCGCGGCTTGGATCATTTGTTGACGTTGATTACGACGCGGTTGGTTGTAGCTTTTAACACTAAACACACCGGCTTTTTTTAAACGTTCAATATGAAATTTAGCATCGGCTAAGCTATCAACATGCGAGGTATAACCTGCAACCGTGGCTCCGTATAAAATACTACCGGTAGAGAATAAACGTGGGCCAACAATATCACCGGCCTTTTGCATTTCACTCGCCGCAAAAAACTCAGTGGTGTCATTTGACGGATCGTGAATCGTAGTTACACCTAACGCTAAACCTGCGTAGTTTTTCCAGTTTTGCTGTGGAATAATTTCATTACTGCCTTGTGGCCCATGTGCATGCGCATCAATCAAGCCCGGCATAATCGACTTACCCCTAATATCAATCACCTTAGCATTTGACGGAATATCGACTTGGCCATTTTTACCTACCGCAATAATTTTATTGCCTTCAACAAGCACTACACCGTTTTCTATCACTTGCTCACCTTCCATAGTGATCACTTTACCGCCAACAAAAGCGACACGACCAGAAGGTTTATCTGCTTTTTCTTTAAAGCCTAAATAGGTTTTCAGCGGCGCGGGTGTTGATGACGCTGTCGCCTGTTCTTCGTTGCTATTAGCCTCGTCTTTATCAACTATTTCTTTGTCGCTTATATCAAATAAGCCAGCAACATTTGCTTGGTATAAATCTGGACCTAAGCTCCAATAAAGCTCATTAGATTCGCCATTCCAGTTGATACCTTCACCAGCACGTAACGACAACTTTTTCACCGGTAAGTTTTTCGCTTTTGGACCAATATCTATCACTTGGCCACGTTCAACAAATGGCGTTACAAAAACCTTAAAGCGTTCAGCAAAAGCTAAATATTTACCATCAGGTGACACCTTATATTCGGTAGCAAACTTACCCTGATAAAGCGCTTGTTCTTTGTTAGCGCTTGATGAATTATCTAAATTAATTTTCACCAGTTGCGGTGTTTCACCCTTGCGTAAAACATAAATACGATCATTGTTAGCACCAAAATGCGGCAGTAAACCTGATTCTGTTACCAGCTTTGGCGTACCACCCTTAGCGCTTACCGTATAAACGCCTGGGTTTAAGCCCCAAGTTGGATCGGTAATATAACCACCAGCCACTTTACGAAACACCACAGTTTTACCATTAGGAGAAAAGCTTGGCTCTATGTACTTGCCCGGCTCTTGGGTTAGTACACTGCTTCTACCGCCACGTGATGATACTGAGCGAATTTCACCTAGCTTTTTATCATCCCAAGTACTATAAACCACTGTTCTGCCATCACGCGAAAAACTAGGGTTCAATTCAAAGTGTGATGTTTGTTTGGTTAAACGCTTGGCTTGACCTTTAACTTGGCCATCGGCAATAGAGCGAACATAAATATGGCCCATTGACTCGTAAACGACTTTTCGGCCATCAGGCGATATTTCAACATCACGCAACATTTTTACGTCAAAGTTGTCTTGATCAATATCTTGTTGAAAACGTAACGCTGTTTGAATTTTTTTCTCGGTTTTTACATGAAAAGGAATAATCGTGCTGGTGTTACTTTCAAGATCGAGTTTGTTAATTTGACCACCTGACCAAAACACCATGCCAGTGCTATTAGGTAGCCACGCCATATTTGGGTAAACACCGTGAATCGCCCACGTTTCTTGCATATCGCGATCTAAATTTTCAAAAATCAGCCTTTCTTCGCCGCTTTTTAAGTCATACAGGTATAAATTAGATTGAAAATCGTCTCGGCTAATATAAGCTAAATATTGACCATCAGGTGACGGCACTGGCCGTATCGCTCCGCCTTTACCTGAAATAATCACTTTAATTTCACCGCTTTCAAGCTCTAAGCGTTTAATCTTATAAATGCCTTTCTCAGAGTCTTTACTGTAATGAAAAGTTTTACCCGGTGTCGCGTCTTGCGAGAAGTAAACGTATTTACCGTCAGCTGAAAATGCCGGTTCACCTAAATCTTTTTGCTCATTAGGTCGCTTGGTTAACATCACACCGTTGCCACCCGTTTTGTGATACATCCATACTTCGCCAGCACCCAGAGAACGAGAGCCAGTAAAGTGTTTACGGCCAACAATATAGTTACCATCAGGCGACCATGCAGGGCTATTTAATAAACGAAAAGTTTCACTACTGATCGCTTTGCCCGCACTGCCATCGGCTTTCATGACCCATAAATTATCGCCACCGTCTTCATCAGAGGTAAAAGCAATATGCTTTCCGTCCGGACTAAAACGTGGCTGCATTTGCCAAGCAATATCGGTCATCAAAGCGCTTGCTTCACCACCTTCAATCGGTAAAGTATAAATATCACCCAATAGATCAAAGACTAAGGTTTTACCATCTGGGCTAATATCAACATTCATCCAAGTACCTTGGCGCACGTCAATTTTGGCGCTGGTAAATTCACCTTGGGGGCTGTTGACCGACCACTTTTCAGCAGCGGATTTTTCGGGCGTTTCAGCCACATCATTGTCAGCAAACGCCTGTTGGCCAGCGCCTAATACCAAGGTAATGCTGAGTGCTAGTGAAGAAATTCGAGTAGTAAATTTAGACATTAAATTACACCTAATTATTGTTATTTACCTACTAGAACACATCAGCATTGAAAATTTAAGTCGAATGCGATAAATAGTCGCTATTTACCGTTCAACACCCATTATGAGCGCGTAGTGAATATAAATATTTATGATGATTAACATGCATAAAAAATAGACAACTCTTTTACTTTTCAGTATGATATTTAAACAAATTGCAACATAACGATAACAATACAACAATAAAAACAAGGACTGATTTTTATGGAAAGATTAAAACAAGCACAGGCGAGTTTAGTGACCACCTATTCACTTTACAATGTCGCCAGTGAACAAAAGTTACCCCCCATTGATGCTGATGATACTCATACCCTAAAAGCGCTATTAGACGTTATTCAAAAACGTGAAGCGATTGCTTACGTACAAAAAATAAAAAAGAGTATTCCTACTGAAGTCACTGAACTAAAAAGATTACTTGCTGATGTTATGCTGCTGCTTGATGGTGTTGATATTAAAGCCCTGAAAGCAAAAAGCAAAATTGCAGCGAATGCTGATTAGTTTATGGTCTGAAATTGATCCCGTTAAATAAGTACCTTTAGGTAAGTACCTTTAAATTAAAGACCTTCGTTAAAAACCATCAGTGTAGCGCTACGTGATGCAGATTTATTAACCCCCTACTTAGGTTAATAAATCTGCATCATTAATATTAATTAGTTAGTGTCTTTAGCCACTAACTAACTTAATTGAAGTGAATTGCATCGAGTAACCCGTGGCATGCTTTCTGTTAGCAAGTCTCACTGTGCAAGCACTCATGGCGCTTGCTAAAGTAAAATACTGATGCAGAATTTGTTCTGGTATTACTATCGGTGTTGCTATCGGCGTAGCTATCAGCATTGCTTGATAAGCCTAGTGTGGCATAATTTTTTTGCCATATGTAAATAACAATTATAACTCAGTAAGTGCTAACAATAGTTTTTCATGAATACCACCAAATCCACCATTGCTCATGACGACCAGCGTATCACCTGCTTGGGCATTCGCCACAATATTGGCCACCAACTGCCTAATATCTTGACTGACAAAACATGGCTGAACGCAGTCAGCAATTAATGCCTCTACAGACCATTTAACTTGCTCGCCTTGATAGACAAACACCATATCCGCGTCGGATAACGATTTTGCCAAGGTGTCTTTATGCACACCTGATTTCATGGTATTTGAGCGTGGCTCTAATATCGCTATTACCCGCCTGCTGCCAACATTTGCCCGCACACCGGCTAATGTTTTGGCAATAGCGGTTGGGTGATGGGCGAAGTCGTCAAACACTCTCACCTGATTCACCTCACCTTTAAGCTCGAGTCGGCGTTTAGTATTAATAAAACTTGTTAACGCTTCGATAGCTACTTTACTTGGCACCCCAGCATGTCGAGCCGCGGCAATCGCCATTAAACCGTTGTCGATATTAAAGTCGCCTATTAGCGCCCAATTCACTCGCCCTTGTATTACCCCTTTAAAGCTGACGATAAATTCACTGCCATCCGCCATACATTTTTCTGCATGCCAACCCAAGAGTTTATCTGCTTCAACAACGCTATATTCAGTGGGTGTCCAACAGCCCATCGCCAGTGTTTCTGTAATGGCAGCTTCATTTTTTGGTGATAAAATAAGACCATTGCTCGGCACCATACGAATAAGGTGGTGAAATTGACGTTGAATATCACTGATATCATGAAAAATATCAGCATGATCAAATTCCATATTATTGATGACGAGTGTATTCGGGCGATAATGGACAAATTTAGAACGCTTATCAAAAAATGCCGTATCGTATTCATCTGCTTCGATAACAAAAAATGGCGCATTACCTAAGCGTGCAGAACAATCAAAATTTTGTGGCACACCACCAATCAAAAAGCCCGGCTCCATTCCCGCGTATTGCAATATCCAGGTTAACATAGAGCTGGTAGTGGTTTTACCGTGGGTACCGGAAACCGCTAACACCCAACGATCTTTTAAAACATGCTCTAATAACCACTGTGGGCCTGAGGTATAAGCAATTTTTCTATCCAGTATGTACTCCACCATCACGTTACCACGCGCCATGGCATTGCCAACA
Organism: Colwellia sp. MB3u-4; assembly: GCF_014077065.1. Lineage (NCBI taxonomy): Bacteria > Pseudomonadati > Pseudomonadota > Gammaproteobacteria > Alteromonadales > Colwelliaceae > Colwellia > Colwellia sp. MB3u-4. The sequence goes on from NZ_JACGVE010000074.1 coordinate 62,564, forward strand.
ATCACTAAATCAGGCTCATCGTCTAAATGCTCAATTAAGTAACCTGATTTTAATTCGATACCCAGTTGTGTTAGCTGGGTGCTCATGGGTGGGTAAACATTGGCGTCACAGCCAGAAACTCGAAAGCCCATTTGCTTAGCAATAGCGGCAATACCGCCCATAAACGTGCCGCAAATGCCTAATATATGAATATGCATAAAAACCTATTTAGATAACTCTGACGCGCGTATGCTAGTTCGAGCTAAAATTTAAATCACAATGGGGCAATATACCTTAATCCACCGAAAATACATATTGCAAAGTCGATGCATTTTCCCCACTATCAAAACGATTAACCCTAACGGAAATAATTAATTAGCCACTGTAAATAATTAAACCGTTAGCATCATCATTAGTTACATTTGAGAGCGTTCATGAGTCAGGCTATGCTACAAAACATCTATGTTTATCCGATAAAGTCTAGCGCCAGCATTGAGCTATCAAATAGCTGGGTTGAAGAACTTGGCTTAGCCTTTGATCGTCGTTTTGTTGTTGCCAGCCCTGATGGGCAGTTTATCACCGCGCGTACGCAGCCCACTTTATGCTTAATTCAAGCGAATTTAACTGCAACAGGCCTAGTCATTATCGCGCCTAACATGCCAGCTTTAGTGATTGAATATCATCACCTGTGCCAAGGGTATATTGCTGTTAACCTGTGGAATGACACTATTAATGCCCAACAATGTCGAGAAAACATTAATCAATGGTTTAGTCACTATCTTGAAAAACCTTGCCAGTTACTCTTTTTTGGCGCAGATTCTCAACGTTTTGTTAAAAACAAAAATAGCCAAGTGGGCTTTGCTGACGCCTACCCTTTACTCCTTATTTCACAAGCATCGCTTGATAACTTAAATAAGCAATATAAAGCTGACACCACCACCATTTCCATGACACAATTTCGGCCAAATATCGTCGTGAATAACTGCGATGCTTTTGCAGAAGATAATTGGCAGCACATTCGCATTGGTGAAGTAGAGTTTGAAATAACCACACCTTGCACGCGCTGTATTTTCACCACTATTGATCCCAAGACTAGTGAAAAACATCACCAGCAAGAGCCTTTAAATACTTTGAAAAACTATCGCCAATTAGCTAATGGTGACATTTTATTTGGCCAAAACTTAGTAGCACTTAATCAAGGCCAAATTAAACGTGGCGATAGCCTTGAAGTATTAAAGCGCCAAGCAGCTCCGGTATTTACTGTTAGCAGTAAGTCCGTTAAAAGTAAGTCCATTATTCGTGCAACAAACACCACCCAAGTAAAAAAGGATTCAACATTGACCGTTAAAACAAACAAACCCGTACTCACCTTTAGCAGCTTTAATAAAACCATTACCGGTAATAACAAGCAAACCCTACTTGAACAAGGCGAAGATGCCGGTTTAATATTGCCTTATTCATGCCGCGGTGGCATGTGTGGTAGCTGCAAAGTAAAATTAGAACAAGGTGAAGTAGAGCAACTTTGTCAAGATGGTTTATCCGACCAAGAGCAGCAACAAGGCTATATATTAAGTTGTAGTTGTACGCCGCTTACCGATGTGGTTATTAGTCATCCCGTACGTAAACGACGTAACATCAGTGATGAGTAAATAGAGTATAAAACATGAAGTTGAACTGTGATTTAGGTGAGTTTAAACATAATAACGATGCCGATATTATGCCATTGATTGATATGGCGAATATTGCCTGTGGCTTTCATGGTTCAGATCCCCTCACCATTAAAAAAACCATTAAACTTGCCCAGCAACATCAAGTGATTATCGGGGCGCATCCAAGCTACCCCGATAGAGAAAATTTTGGTCGTCGGTCTCTCCAGCTATCGCAAGATGAATTAATCGCGAATGTACAATATCAAATTGGCGCCTTGCAGGCATTGTGCGCGGTTGAAAATGCTCAGCTTGCCTACGTAAAGCCGCATGGCGCGTTATACAATGATATGATGACCAACTTAAGCCTATTTGATGATGTCTGCTTGGCTATTTCACAACTGAACTCTGGTCATAACAAGCCACTATCTTTGATGATGCAAGCCATAGCCAACAGCGATAAATTTCAGCAAATAGCGAAAAAACATCATCTTTCGCTTTATTTTGAGGCTTTTGCTGACCGAGCTTATTTGGATAACGGTTTTTTAGTGCCACGAACTTCGGCCGGTGCGGTGTTAACCAACAATATTGATGTTGTCAGTCGTTGCCAAGATATACTTAATCAACAACCCTTACTCAGCATCAATCAACAAGCCTTGAAATTTCACATTGATACTTTATGCGTTCATGGTGACACGCCAAACGCCTTGGCAATGATTACAGCATTACGCCAAACCATTAATCAGCAAAGGTCGCGTTAATATGATCAGTAATAATCGAGAGCGTATTAACGCCAAGGTTAGCAATAGCACTGAACATGGTGTTAATTTTACCATTGACCTAGTCGCAGAAAACGCTTTATTACTAAGCTGGCAAGCCAAAATATCGCTCACACAGCATAATGAAATTATTGCCTTACAAGCTATGATTACCCAGCAGTTGGGTGAGTTAATTATAGAAACAGTGGCAAGCTATCATTGTTTAATGGTTTATTATTGCCCGCAACTTAGCTCAAGCCTGCAAGTGATCGACAAAATTAACCGTGTCGCCAAAAACGCTAGCCATAAAAACAGCAATGGCGATGAGCAAGATGATAATCCAAACAATAAATTAGCCCATCAAGCGGCCCATGAGCATTGCATTAAAATACCGGTTTACTACGACCGTGAGCAAGAGTGGGATTTAGCCGACGTTGCCAAGCGCTGTAATATGTCAATGGATGAGGTGATCAAACAGCACAGTGCTCACACTTACCACGGCTATGCTTTAGGTTTTACGCCAGGATTTTGTTACTTGGCCAGTTTACCTGAAAGTTTACAGCTGCCTCGCAAGTCTTCGCCGCGCATAAAAGTACCTAAGGGCGCTGTGGCTATTGCTGAGCAGCAAAGTGCTATTTATCCGATTGAAAGTCCCGGTGGTTGGCATATTATCGGCCAAACCCCCTTACCTATGTATGAAAGTCACCATGGTCAGTTCAATGCCAGCATTCAGGTTGGGCAAAATGTGCAGTTTTATGCTATTTCAAAAGCTGAATTTCTTGCACTAGAACAAGGTTTAGCAGAATGAAACAAAATTTCCTTGAAATTATCACCATGAATGGTCAAGCAAGTATTCAAGATCTTGGCCGTCTTAATGCTCAGCATCTTGGTTTTAGTGCCAGTGGCGCCGCCGACGAATTTGCTTTCCTTAGTGCCAATAAACTTATCACGAATAAACTCAGCATTAAGCCTGTGCATAATATTGCCAAAACAAATAATAAACTAGCTAATGATGCCGCAATAGAAATAACCTTAGGGCAAATCAGCTTCAAAGCCAATGCCGCTTGCACCATAGCTATAACGGGCGCTGACTGCCAAGCTAAAATCAATAATGTGACTATCAATAACTGGCAATGCCATCAATTACTTGCCGGCGATATTATTGACTTTGCTATGCCAAAAACCCAGTTACATAGTTATCTGACCATACTGGGTGGTTTTACTTGCCAAACAGCACAACAACCCTGGTTAGGCAGCTTAGCTCAAACCGTTAATGAAATGGCCTTAGGCTTCACTGGCGAAGCGTTAAGGGTCGGCAGTAAACTTTATTTTTCAACAAAAAATCAGCCTTTAGCTGAAGCCACGCTAACACAACAAACTCAGCTAGAATCACTAAAAGCAAATAGACCGACAACGGCGCCAGCCTTATTTTACCCGCAGCAAAAACTGACCTTACGTGTTATGCCCAGTCGCTTATTTTTACAAATGAGTAGCGCGCAACAGCAACAATTTTTAACCACTGAATATGTTATTTCACCTGATAGCAATCGCATGGGTTATCGCCTACAGGTTAAGTCGCCACAAACCTCATCGCCATCGCCAGACAAAAAAATACTGACTCAGCCGTTACGCAGCCAGTGTTTATTATCAATGCCAGTAACTTACGGCATGGTGCAATTTCCTGACAACGAACAACCAATTATATTAATGAAAGAGCGACAAACCATGGGTGGTTATCCCGTGCTTGGCACCGTAATGCAAACCGACTTATTTCGTTTAAGCCAAATGCGTCCTGGGGCGGAAGTGGCATTCACCTTAATTACTTACCCACAAGCCCAGCAGCAATTACGCGCATTTTACCAAAAACTATACTGATACATTTTTTAGCAAGCGCTAAAGATAACCTAAAGGTAGAATGGCGATCGATAAAAGCTTAGAATAGCGCCCGCTTTACGATTTGGTTTTACGCAGGTACTGCTTTGTTATTAATGATCGACAATTATGACTCTTTTACTTTTAACCTAGTGCATTATTTTCAAGCACTGGGACAGGAAGTTAAAGTCTGTAGAAACGATGAAATCAGCTTAGCGGAAATTGCCGCATTAGCACCGCAATATATTGTTATTTCCCCTGGACCTTGTAACCCTGACGCGGCGGGTTTATCGCTAGCGATAATTGAGAGGTTTAAAGGCCAAATTGCCATATTAGGCGTATGCTTAGGACATCAATGCATTGCCCAGCACTTTGGCGCTAAAGTCGTTAAAGCGAGCAAAGTTATGCACGGTAAAACTAGTGTTATTAGCCATAATGAGCAAGGCTTATTTAGCACATTAAAACAGCCATTAACCGTTACACGCTATCACTCCTTAATTGTTGATAAACAATCTTTACCTGATGAACTAGAAATAACTGCTTGGATCACTGAAAATGGACAGCAAGACATCATGGCCTTGCAACATAAATATTTGGCCATTGCCAGTGTACAATTTCATCCTGAATCTGTGTTAACTGAACAGGGTCACCAATTACTGCAAAATTTTATTGATCAATATGCAAATAAAATAGATGATAATGCTGAGCCCAGTTAAGCTTTTAAGATAAAAATATAAACCTCGAAAAATCAATAGATCCTAATGAAACAGCTTAATAGGCCGATAACCTAGTGAGCACAAAATATTATAAATTGATAACGAATACTGATAATGAAGTCCTGATGCAAATATTTGAAAATAATAAATTAGTTTACGCTATCTATAGTCGAGCACTGAGTCTGACGATTAGTAAAGACTTTGCCAACCTAAAAAGTGGCAAAATAAATATGACTAAGCAACAAGACAGTGAGCAGTTTCACCGTCGACGTGAGTTACTGGCGGTAGAAGAAGAAGCTAACAAAAAAAAAATCATTCAAGCACATGGCCAAGAACATTTTAAAACACAAGTAAAGACTCAGTTTTTTAAGCGGGTTAATGCCCAAGTTGATAAAGAGTTTGATAATAAAGAAAACCTCTACATGAATGTGTTAAAAATAGAAGATGCAGCACCTTCTATTATGGAAATATTGGCAGTAAAAGCCGCCAGTATTAATCGCATCACACCACTAGCGAAAACATTACCTTGGTTATGTAGTGAATTAATCAATTTGGTCAACAAGCCTCAGTACCGTAAACGCTCAGAAATACAAGTAACAGAGCCCCATTTGGCGTTAAGCTATGTTGGTTTAGACAACCTTAAATTGGTCATGCCCATGTTTATGCTCAAACATTGGTTACCCACCCAAACAACACCTTACCCTTTAATGAAAAGAAAACTATGGAACGATAGTTTATCGGTCGCGCTAGCGGCACAACTATTAGCCAAGGAGCAAGGCTTAGATGAATTCACCGCCTTCACCGCCGGCATGTTAAGTAACTTAGGCTTATTTGCGGTTACCTGTGGGGTTTTAAATACCTATAGTGAGCTTTATAATGCAGAGTTACGCAGCGCTTATGAAAGTAAAGATAAAAAACTCCATGATGCTTTAATGACACTCGACGTGGCACCCGAATTATTACTTGAGCAGTTACTTCAACGCAGCAGTAAAGTGGCGGCAGATATGGTTGAACTCATGCGTTTTGATCGTTTACAAATTACTGAACCCTTATTCGATTTAGCCTACGCGGTTAATATCGATCACATGTGCCCAATTGCTAAGCTAGTCATCAAGGCCAAAGCTTATGTCACTTTTAGAAGCTTGGCAAAAGAAGATCTGATCAACACAGATGAAGCAAAAATACTGCTCACAGCGGGTAAACTAACAAAAAATGACATTGCCTTGCTCAAGAAAAGCGATATCAAGCATATAAAATTAACCTTCAATTAGCGCCTATTGACCTTTCAATGCAGTGTTTGTGTCAATTTACCCTGCCCTTCCAGTCACTAGCAACAGCTGAGTTCCTTACGCTCACGTTCAAATAAATGGCGATAAAGTCAGCTAAAAGCTAAATTACGCTAATTTATTTTTGATTAATTATGAAACCTTGCCAGTAATTGCAGTTCACCCTAAGTGACATAAGGCGTTAGCCACAGCCATTGAATTAATGAATTCGACCATTTTTGTGAAAAAAAACAGCAAACATAGTTATGCAGTAATAATGAATAAAAACGGCTAAGCCTTTATTTTACAAGGGCTTCAGCGCACTTTGACAAGACACTGCCTGTTTTTTCTGTCATAATTCGTGCCTATTTTAATTAGTCCTGCCGTTAAATAATGCATACTAGTTAATTCATTTAGTTTTGCTAGCGTTGACGCCCAAAGCTAATAAACAACTATTGATTATACTATCCTAAATATAAGAGGAATTTACAATGTCTAACCACTTCCCAGTAAATCGTGAGTTATTTGATGATGTTATGGTACCTAACTATGCACCGTCTGCTGTTATCCCTGTTCGCGGTCTAGGTTCACGTGTTTGGGATCAACAAGATCGTGAGTTTATCGATTTTGCTGGTGGCATTGCCGTTAACTGTTTAGGACATTGTCATCCTGCATTAGTTGCCGCGTTAACCGAACAAGCTAATAAAATTTGGCATTTATCTAATGTGATGACTAACGAGCCGGCATTACGTTTAGCGAAAAAATTAACTGATAGCACCTTTGCAGATAAAGTTTACTTTGCTAACTCTGGCGCAGAAGCTAACGAAGCGGCTTTAAAATTAGCCCGTCGTTTTGCCCTTGAAAACTTTGGTGCAGAAAAATCACAAATTATTGCGTTTAAACAAGGCTTTCATGGTCGCACCTTCTTTACCGTTACGGTTGGTGGTCAAGCAGCTTACTCTGATGGTTTTGGCCCTAAACCTGGTGACATTGACCATGCTGAATATAACAACTTAGACAGTTTAAAAGCCCTTATGTCTGACAAAACTTGTGCCGTAGTCATGGAACCATTACAAGGTGAAGGCGGTGTTGTTTCACCAACAGATGAGTTTGCTAAAGGTGTTCGCGAACTTTGTAACCAACATAACGCTTTATTAATTTTTGATGAAGTTCAAACCGGTGTTGGCCGTTTAGGCGAGCTATATGCCTATATGGGCTTAGGTGTTACACCTGACATTTTAACCTCAGCTAAAGCACTAGGTGGTGGTTTCCCTATTGGCGCTATGCTCACAACAAATGACATTGCTCAACACCTTAAAGTAGGTACGCACGGCAGTACATACGGTGGTAATCCATTAGCCTGCGCTGTCGCCGAAGCAGCACTTGATACCGTTAATACGGTTGAAGTGCTAGACGGAGTTAAAGCCAAAGCAAAACTTTATGTCGCCGGTTTAAATGCGATTAATGCTAAATACCATATGTTTAGCGAAATTCGTGGTAAAGGCTTATTAATTGGTGCGGTATTAACTGAAGCATATAAAGGTCGAGCAAAAGAATTGTTAAATGCGGCACTGGAAGAAGGTCTAATGACCCTTATTGCCGGCGCTAACATTATGCGTTTCGCCCCTTCATTAGTTATACCTGATGAAGATATTGTAGAAGGTTTAGCGCGTTTTGAAAAAGCCGTGGCTAAATTAGCTAAATAAGTCATTCATTATTATAGCGTTCAAATACCTTAAGATACTTAGGTGTTTGAACGTCTCATTGAGAGTTTTCTATGATTATTATACGCCCTATTCAAAACAGTGATTATGATGCACTTCATCGCATTGCTGTGGAGTCAGGACACGGTTTTACATCACTACCGGTCAACGAAACACTGCTAAAAAATCGCATTTCTCACGCTGAAGTTTCTTTCAAAAGCTCGGTTACTGAGCCAGGTAAAGAAGGTTACCTCTTTGTTATGGAGGATACCGAAACAGGCGCTGTTGTTGGCACCAGTGGCATTGAAGCGGCAGTGGGTTTGGATGATGCATTTTATCATTACCATTTAGGTAAGGTTGTACACAGCTCTCGTGAGCTTAATATATATAATACCGTTGAAACATTGTCATTATGCAATGACTATACGGGTGCCTCTGAAATTTGTACTTTATTCTTGAGCGAAAGTCATCGCAAGAATAGTAACGGACGCTTCTTATCACGTGTTCGTTTTCTCTTTATGGCAGAGCACACAGAACGTTTCGCTGAAACCGTTATCGCAGAAATGCGCGGCGTTTCAGACGAAGACGGTTCATCACCTTTTTGGAAGTGGCTAGAAGAGCACTTCTTCTCGCTAGATTTCCCGACGGCAGATTACCTTACCGGTATAGGTAAAAAAGTATTTATTGCTGAGCTGATGCCAAAATACCCGATTTATGTCAACTTGTTGAGCCCAGAAGCACAACGGGTGATTAACAAGGTACATCCAAAAACAGTGCCAGCGTTAAGACTACTTGAAGCTGAAGGCTTCTCCCGTCGTGGTTATGTCGATATTTTTGATGGCGGCCCAACGGTTGAAACACAAACAGCCTTAGTTAAAACTGTCTGTCAAAGTCAACAATGCCAAGTATTGATTGGCGAAGTAGCAACCGACAATAATTATATTATTTGTAATCGCAAAGTAGCAGATTTTAGAGCAACCCAAGCCGCCGTGTTATTACGTGAAACAGCGAATCAAGTCGTGGTATCGCAAGCGGTTGCTGATGCGCTAATGGTTAATGAAGGAGATTGGGTGCGCCTAATTTCAAATTAATCATCTAATTAATACACTCATGAGCGATAAACGCACAGAGGAATCAACTATGTCACACAATATACAACTTATTAATGGTCACTGGACAGCAGGTTTAGGCCATGAAATTTTTTCAAAAAACCCAGCTAAAAATCAAATTATTTGGCAAGGAAATACCGCTTCTGTAGCACAAGTTGACGAAGCTGTTATGTCTGCGCGTGCAGCGTTCGACACTTGGTCTAATATGACCATTGACGCACGTATTGCTATTGCCGTGAAGTTTGCTGAATTACTGACTGAAAACAAAGAAGCGTTCGCCACCACTATTGCGCTTGAAACCGGCAAGCCACTTTGGGAAACCCGCACAGAAGTGGGCGCTATGGTAGGTAAAATAGCGATTTCAGTACGCGCCAATGAAGAACGTACTGGCACGGTTGAAAACCCAATGCCAGGTGCAAAAGCCTTTATTCGTCATAAGCCTCATGGTGTTGTCGCCGTTTACGGTCCTTATAATTTCCCTGGTCACTTGCCCAACGGTCATATCGTTCCTGCACTTATTGCCGGTAATACCATCGTATTCAAACCAAGCGAATTAACGCCTATGGTTGCTGAAGAAACCGTAAAGTTATGGCTACAAGCAGGTCTTCCTGCTGGCGTCATCAATATGGTTCAAGGTGAAGTTGAAACCGGTAAAGCACTCGCCAATCACCCACAAATTGATGGCTTATTTTTTACCGGTAGTTCGACTACAGGTCATTTTTTACATGAACAATTTGGTGGCCAACCTGGTAAAATTTTAGCGCTAGAAATGGGCGGCAATAACCCATTAGTTGTTAAAGATGTCAGTGATATCGATGCCGCAGTACACGACATTTTGCAATCAGCCTTCATTACTACAGGGCAACGTTGTACTTGTGCTCGTCGTTTATTTATTGAAGCGGGTGAACAAGGCGATGCTATTTTAGCTAAATTAGTGGCGAGTACAGCAGCCATTAAAATCGGTTATTTTGACGATGAAGAACAACCTTTTATCGGTTCGATGATTTCTGAAAAAGCTGCGCTAAGTTTAGTTGCCGCACAACAACAGCTGCTTGACCTTGGCGCAACATCTCTTGTGATGATGAAGCACCTTGAAGTAGGTACGGGTTTTATCTCACCCGGTATTGTTGATGTAACCAACATCTCAGGTATGCCAGATGATGAGCATTTTGGCCCATTATTAAAAGTGTATCGCTATACTGACTTTGATGCCGCGATCAATGAAGCTAACAATACGGCATTTGGTTTATCTGCTGGCTTATTGAGCGACAGCGAAGCATTATATACTCACTTCTTCCGCCGTATTCGTGCTGGTATCGTCAACTGGAACAAGCCAATCACTGGCGCCAGTAGTGCCGCACCTTTTGGTGGTATTGGCGCCAGCGGTAACCACAGAGCCAGCGCATTTTATGCTGCTGATTACTGTGCCTACCCAGTGGCTTCAGTTGAAGCTGAAAAAGTATCATTACCAGCGACATTAAGCCCTGGTTTATCAATTAAGTAATCTGCAAAATTTTAATTGAAATGAAACTGCACTGTCCATTAAAAAAAGCTGGGATCCGTCCCAGCTTTTTCAAAAGTATCGATCAAATATAGCCACCTGTTCTGAGTGGTTACCTAGTGTGCTGTCCTAAAAATTATTTACCTACCGAGTTTTGCTTAGTTAAAGACCAAGTTAAAAACTGAGTTAACTAGTTGTTTAAATAATAAATAGCCTTACATACCATTCAGCCAACTTACGCTACTGACACTAATTTACTTTATGCATTTAGGATTTTCACATGACACACGTTAAAAATTTATTTAATAACATTTGGCAAAACTACTTAGAAGTCACACCTTCAGCTCATAAATTACACCAGCTGTTAAGTACCGGTGACGATTTAATTAACGACCATGTTGCTTACCGCACTTTTAATATTGCGAAAGTAAATATCACAAAAATTTCTACGCACTTGCTGAACTTAGGTTACAAAGAATGTGGTGAATACCACTTTGTGGCAAAAAAACTATACGCAAAACACTTTGAGCACTCAGACACTAATTTACCAAAAGTATTTATCAGTGAGCTATTAGTAGAAGAGTTTTCGTTACCCGTACAAGCTATTATTGAGAAAATGGTTGCTGGCATTAATGAAGCGGATATTAACCTTGATAGCTTTTTATACTCAGGCACTCATTGGCAAGTTAGCCACCAAGAATATCTAGACTTGTTGGCCGAAAGTGAATACGCCGCATGGGTTGCTGCCTGGGGCTACCGCGCCAACCATTTTACGGTCAGCATTAACCACTTAGAAAACTATGACTCAATTGAAGCCGTGAATGCCGAAGTTAAAGCCAACGGTTTTACGCTCAATAGTGCCGGTGGAGAAATCAAAGGTGATGAAGCCGTTAAACTAGAGCAATCTTCCACCATGGCTGATCATGCCTTAGTTGAGTTCTCAGATAAAACTGTTGCCATTCCAAGTTGTTTTTATGAATTTGCCAAACGCTACCCGATGGAAAACGGTGAACTTTACACAGGTTTTGTTGCTGCATCTGCCGATAAAATTTTTGAAAGCACCAATACTGCTGCTTAATACCTGAGATTATAATGACGCCTTTGGTTAACACTATAGGTGTCAAATCTCCCCCCCTATTAAACGCTAAGCTTAGGCTTGTGCGCTTCCCTTCTTTTTAACTGTTTTATCATAACAATTGAATACTGTAAAAAAGCCGCTTGATTATCAGCTTAATTTACGAGTAGAGTAGGGTTACAATAAAGTGAGATATATATAAAATGGTGACCAATACTGAAGGTTATATTCATGTAATTGAATATTTAACCGCTAATTTAAGCTTATTTGAAAATAGCACCCATAACGTACAGGCCAAAAGCTCGGTGTTAGAGGTAATAGAACAAGAAATGAGTGAACAAATTATTACCTTATGTAATCAAAACGAGACCTTAGCCTTTAATCAACGAAATACTATTATTCGAGAAGCCGATGCCATTGTTTATGACTTACAAGAAATATTGTCCGGTGTAGTTAATAACTCTGTGACAAACGAGCAGTTAGCCTTTATTAAAGAATTTACGATGTTAATTAAAAATTTATTTGATACTGAAATTCATAGTTAGCTTATACCTTTACCGTGCGGTTGAGCTTTATGAAAAATAGCCATATTACCGTAGCAATTTTTCAGCTATGGGGCTCAGTAATAAGGCATTATTAACCTGTTAATCACTTATACCCTATAATCACAAGTAGACCTATGTTAGCTGAATTACCCCAAAACCATTTATGTAGCGTAACCCTCTTGGGTAACTTGGTAAATAAACCTGAGATTCGTTATCAAGCCAATCCGGTTATTGCTTTTGCTGAATTTACCTTGGCGACGCACAGTCGTTGGTTTGATAAAACCAGTAATAAATTTAAAGAATGGACTAGCTATCATACGGTAAAAGTTATCGGTGAAATTGTTGAACGTGCGCTTATTCACGCCGATAAAGGTGACATTATATTAGTGCAAGGCTACTTAATTAATAGTAAAAAAAATAACCGTGAAATTATCCACGCGAGTTATGCACAAACTTTCCCTAAAGGTTACGCACAATCTATCAATCAAATTCATTGCAGTGGCAATATTATTTCTGATATTAACGTCCTGACCACAGGGCACAATAAAACCTTAACCGAAATCATTGTGGAATCGAAACAACATATATTTTCCACTGTTACTCAACAAAGCCATGTAGTGACAATACAACGCCCAGTGTATGTTTGGGGTAAACAGGCACTTTATCTTGCTGAACATGGCAAAAGAAATGATCAAATAATAGTTGACGGAAAATTAAGCTATCTGAATAATAAGGACAAAAATCAATTTATCGATGCACAGCAAGCGATTTTACTTGCTAAGCACTAAACGCATGGACTGCTTATTAGTAATTTATATGGAATTCAATACTTTATGGACAAAAATAACGGGTTTAAACATTTTAAGCTGTATTTTATTTGCACCTTGGTCGCCGTTTTCAGTCAAGTGGTACACGCCATAGCGCCAATCGCCAATGATTTGGAATTATCGGCGATCGCTAACTTGAGTAAAGTGGCATTAAAAAATGACCAATGGCTTAGTGTATTACCTGTTATAGGGGATAAAAATCAATATTTTATAGCCACTAAAGCGGGGAATATTTATCAATTAAATAATAACGAAATAGCTCAATCCGCTTTTTTTGATTTAAAATTAGCCTTAGAAAATCCCAGCATTATCGCACTAACTGCGATTACCTTAGATCCAAATTTCTCCTATCGTGACCGTGATGGCTACCACACTTTTTACACTGCCCATACCGAAGCCAGCCAAAAGACCAGATCAAAGTTAAGCCCCAAAAACACAAACATTAACGTCCCTTTCGACGCGGTTATCATGCGCTGGCAAATATCGAGTGTACGAAACACTATGCCTAAACTGACTCAACAACATGAAATTATGCGTATTGCCATTGCTGGGCAGCAAGAAAATATTCAGCAATTAAGTTTTAACCCTTATCTTGCCCCTTGGCACAATGATTTTGGTTTACTTTTTATTGCCCTGACGCGCAGTGATACTTTGAAAAATGAAGCGCTTTACGATGGCGCAATACTGCGTATCAAACCAGGAACACAGGGGTTAAATAGCTATACCATTCCTGCCGATAACCCTTTTACAAACATCGCTGATATTCACAATGAAATTGTTTTTATCGCGGGACAAAAAACTGAACATTTTGACTGGATAAAAAATAGTGCGCCTAGCTTACTGGTACAATTTAACCAACCCGATGCTAATGTGCTCATCACAGCGAACATTGGTGATGACTGGCGAAAAGCTATCCCACAAGCACAGATAAAAAAACACTTACCCGCAGTAAGCACTCAACGTAAAACCTTACTTTATCATGGAAGAGAACAAGAAAATTTCCGGGGTAAGGCCTTGCACTTAAGCGAAATAGAAAACAATTGGCAATTGCAAACCATAGTATTACCTTCAATTTTGAGTAGCGACGATAAAAGTCAAGATATCAACCATAAACTCATCAAACCAAATGCAAACGAACCAGCTAAATTTAGTTTACATCAAAGCCACAATGGCGAGCTGTTGTTGCTTGAACATAACCAACAGCGCTTATACACCATTAAAGTGCCTGAAATCGTCAGCAGTAAAACAGCTATCACGGATAATGCATTAAGCACTTCGAATAACAAGAGTGCGTTTGCTTTGATGTTTTTATTGAGCTTTATTGTCGCTGGCTATTTTTGGTATTCTAAAAAAAACACCGTTAAAAAACAAAGTGCTTTGCATGAACAATGGGCCAAATTTGAGCTTGATAAGACAAAAAAATCACTATCTCTGTATAAACGCCACGCCAAAACGGCTGAACTAAGCCTTAACCTATCAACAATAACTCGCAGTGAAGTATTATTGAACGATGAGGTTATTTCAACCATCAGTGCTAATTCAACACCCACCTTCTCAAATGATCTGGAAGATCAAGTACTGACTGCTTTTGCGAAAGAGCATAGATTTAAAATGGTTAATGAAAAACAGAGAAGCATTCAATTATGCTTAACCGATGATCAGCAAAACCGTTATCTAATTTGCCTGTATTTTCGGGTTGATGATACGCGTCATACCAAACTTAAATATAATAAAGTGATCGACAATGTTATCGACTGGCAATGGCTATTTGCTCAACATATCAACCCAGATAAAACCCCTAAACGAACTATTAAAGTTAAGGTTCCCCGTAAAAAGCCCGCTAATAGTGTGGCAACACAGTCAACTTCTGCACAAAAGTTACGCGCCGAAATATTAGAAGATGATTCAACACCAGCAAAGCACAGTCTGGATATTTCGCTCGATAGCTCAGCTGAAGATAACCTTATAATGAATACAAACGCGCAAAATAGCGAAGCAGAGGCAAGCAATATTGACACTAAGCTAGTGCTTGCTTTAGACAAACTAGTGATGATGAAAAAACAAGGCTATTTAAATGAGCGTGAGTTTACTATCGCCAAAACAAAAATTTTAAAAAATTTAACCAACAACTAATACCGAATATTTAATACAATACCAATGATTTCAACCATAGGTTAACTCGTTAACAGCGCTTGTATTTACTAAGAAAGCAGCGCAAAATGCGGCCAATTTTTCGTATTGACTTGCTTTATGCCAACCTTGTCGCGACGACTTTTCCTGTTAGTATTCATACTTTTTGAAAATGAGTGCCTACGACTACGGCAGTATTATCATCAGTCGCGTGACTAATGTTTATCATGGCGCTAGCTTTCGTGTTGATATCGAGCAATAACCGCTACTTATTGGTAAAAATAAAACACAAAGTTGCCGCCGTCTTAAGGGCAAACTTTTACTACCATGGGTTTAATATTTAACTAAGGCAAGGCAATCAATTGTTTAAAACAAAGTCAGCATTAAGGTTAAGCCTGTTCGCCAGCATAATATCGTTACTTTTGGCGCTTACCTTAGCGATGCTATTACTCGGTGACTATGGCATGAGTATGCAAAATTATTTGCATACTTTCATTCCATCCACCTTATTCGGTGGCTTAATATTTACCCTGCTTTTTGCCCCCGCAATGGCGCTTGGCTTGCCTCGACAAGTTGCGGCGTTGAGTGCTGGCTATTTATTCAGTGCTGGCTATGGCATGGTCTTAGCAACACTAGCGGCCGTTTTGGGCTGCTTGATAACCCTGATGTTAGCGCGCAAATTATTTGCTAAAAAAGTGCAAGATTATTACCCTGGGCAACTAGCGAAAGTTAGCCATTTCTTTAGTCAAAACACTTTTTTAAAAGCCCTGACTATCCGCCTTTTACCGGCTGGGTCAAACTTTCTCACTAACGTTCTGGCAGGTACCGCAGGTTCGCCAATAAAGCCTTATGTCTTAGGCTCAGCACTCGGCTTTATGCCGCAAATGACTATATTTGCATTAATGGGCGCTGGCTTACAAGTCAATGGACAACAGCAACTGATGATCAGCATTGTCTTACTGGTCATTGCCCTACTACTGAGTAGCTACTTGTATCGAAAAACTCGACACAAGTTAACGTTGAGTTAGTTAATTTGGTAAATTAAGTGGGTAGATTGAGTGGGTAGATTCGGCTAAAGCCTGAAAAATTGCCACAAGTGACTCAATATTCAGTAACTTATGAGCGTTTTTATTAAGTGTTCCACCGCTGATTTGATGATTAAAAATGTAACTATACTCAGTTAAGCCGAGTACTTTTCCATTATTTGTATGCCGCTAAGTTTGTTTTAGCTTACCTGACTGGCACTTTAGTTTTACTTAGACTTTGATTTCAGCTCAGCAGCAGGGAACATTGTTTAGGGTTATTGCATTATTATACTGAGCATAATACACTGACATTGTACTGTTGAATTTACCGTCTCCCCTTTTAATTCAAGGCTATCAAGGCCATTCCTAAAACAGTAAAAACAAGGAAAAGTATTTGTCGATACTTTTTGGTAGTAGTAACACAATATTGATTTTCATAGCGCATACGCAATTGTCAGCGCTAATCATCCGATGAGATACACTTGCATAGCGTGTTACAGATACTCAGTACCCGTATTAACTTTACCAAGGTTTGTTATCCGTTTGTCGACTGGCTAAGTTCAAAGCCAACAATAGCATAACAAAATTGGAGCGATAGTTAGCTAGGCTACTAGGCAAATCCAACGTTTAATGAGCAACGAAAGTGACAACGTCACTTTTATACACACTACTATCTATACAACTCATAATTATAAGAAACCAACTTTATGACGTATACCAAGCAATACCTGTTTATTCTACTACTTTTTGTTGTGTCTAGCGCACAAGCAGAACTGCCGCCCCAATTACCCTCCCCTCTAGATAACTTGACGATTTACTCTAGCGCGGCCATCACCATGGGTGCGAGTTCAATCGTTGGTGGTAATATTCAAGTAGAGGCCGCTGCCACGATAGGTGCAAGCTCAACCGTCAGTGGCCACCTTATCGCCGGAGCCGCTGTCACACTTGACGCCACTGTAAAAATTGGTGGCTTTGTTGAGGCCCGTGACGCGGGTACGATTGGTGCAGACTCAACGGTTGCGGGCCACTTTACCACCGGAGACGCAGCAACACTTGGCGCCACGACCATAGATGGCAATATTATTGTTGGTGGCGACCTTACGGCTGGCGCCGCGATACTTGTCGGTACCAAGGCAGTGATCGGGGGCAATGTTAGGTCCGGAGCTTCCTCATCCACAGACTTTGGCGCAAATTCAATAGTTAACGGCGATGCGACAGCCGGAACCGCCCTAACACTCGGTGCCGATGTCGTCATTGGCGGCAATGCTCAGGCTGGGAGCGGCGCTGTAGCGCTTGGTGTAAATTCAGCAGTAGCAGGTAATGCTAGAGCCGGAACTAGTGTTACGCTAGCCGCAGATGCAACTGTTGGGGGGACAATTACAGAAAACAGTAGTGAGACATTTTCTAATGCCCCCAAAGAGCCGATAGATGATCAGAGTCCGGAACTTGCAGCTATACAAGCAGATCTAGCCGCTATGCAAGCTCCGGCAGCAAATCAACTCACTACGTCGATGACCGTAAGTACAACACTTAAAAAAGGTGTTTATCATACAACAGCACTAACCACCACTGCTGGCATCACCATTACCTTGGATGGCGAAGGTGTAGATGGCCATTGGCTTATCAATAGCGACTCCTTCGTTGCCTTTGGTGCCAGTACGGTAATTGAATTAGTCGATGTAACCCCCAACAGCACCATCACTTGGAATGCAGGAGGCTACATATCTGCAGGCGCAAGTGTCAATCTAGTCGGGTCTTTTTTTGCCGGCTCTTACATCCTCACTGGTGCAAGTACTACGCTAGAAGGTGTCAGTGATAGTTGCGGTGGTTTTTTCACCACCACTGGCGCTGTCACTTTAGGTGCCAGTAACTTAATTGGCACCGTTGGCTGTAAAGCTACACCACTACTAGAATACCGCTTCGAGGAAGCTACTTGGAATGGTAGTCCCGGTGAGATTTTCGACCACACCGGTAATAACTACAATGCTCAGGTTAATAATAATTCTACACCTCAAATCGCTTCGCCAGCCCTAACTGGCAACCCTGGCACTTGTGGTTATGCTAGTCAAAATGATGGGTCTATTCAGGCAACAGGCTTGCCATTAAATACCACCACTAATGGCATAAAAACCACAGTAACCTTCTGGATGAATTGGGATGGCGAAGATAGTGTCATGCCTGTTGGTTGGCAGGTTTACGATATCTGGATGGTCGCTGGCTCAATAGGATTTAACACTGGAAATAATGATATTTATGGTATTTCGAGCGATGGGTTAGCCAATGGCTGGCATCATGTCGCTGTCGAGTTCACCAACGGTAATGTCACTCGTAACCGCATGCACATCGATGGTATAGAACAAGAGCTAACTCAACTTTATGGCTCACCAATCAACAGTCGAGCTTATGTTGCTAGCGAACTACGCATTGGCGGTTGGTCATATAATGCAGATTATAATTTTCACGGTCTAATCGACGAGGTACGCGTCTACCAAAGTGCTTTAACCACGGGCCAAGTAGAAACTATTATGGCTGAACGGCATCCTTGCTTAACCACAACACCTTTGGCCGTATATCGTTTCGATGAGCCCACATGGGCAGGCAATGCCGAAGAAATTATTGATGAAACCGGTAATTTTAATACACAAGCGATTAATGGCGCTTTCACTAAATCAGTAAATCCTTCAATTGTGGGTAACCCAGGAACCTGTGGTTATGGCAGCTTTGATGGTGACAATGATTACATAGCGCTACCTGATAGTTTTGAAAACTTAACCGGCAGCTTCACCATAACAGCTTGGATCAACCCAAGTAATCTTGATCCCGACTCGAGAATATTTCTTGATGATGAAAATGACACCCAAGGTTTTGGCTTTAGTTTAGGTGATCTAGGTAACGGCCAGCTAAGATTTTATTCTCGCGCTATTAACCCTGTTAGTGTTGATACCACGACCTCTATTACGCCAAATACATGGACTTTTGTTGCGGCCGTACACAACAGTGTCACCAAAACTAGGCAGATTTATATTAATGGTGTTGCACAAACCCTTACAGGAGGCAGCACTAGCGATACCTACACGGGCACTTGGGGAGAAGATAATGGCCCCACAACTATTGGTGGAGAAACAGATTTAGGTGAGATCAACAATCGATTTACTGGAGATATCGATGAAGTAAAGGTCTATAGCGGTGCTTTGACTGAAAACCAAATTTCAGCTGTTTATACTGAAACTCATGCTTGTATCCCTGCTATTCACCATTATGAAATTGCTCATGATGGCCAAGGCTTAACCTGTGACGAGGAGACTGTGTTAATTAAAGCCTGTAGCAATGAAAACTGTTCCAATTTGAGTACTGAATCAGTAACACTTGATTTTCTGGCTGACGCTGCTGTTATGAGTTCACCAAGCTTTGTCGGCAGTACTAACGTAGATTTTAATCATAGCCTTGCTGAGACCCTGACTTTTTCGCTCGCCAATGCCACCATTACAGCGGCCAACCCTCTAGTATGTGACAATAGCAATGGCACTAGTTGTGAGATGATATTTACCGATGCGGGTTTCAGATTTCTCTATGGTGACAGCAATAGCACAACCTTGCCTAATCAAACTGCAGGTTCAGTATTTAGCGAAACTTTAAAGCTGCAAGCAGTGCAAAACAGTAATGGTGTATGTACGGGTTTATTTACCGGTAATACCAATGTCGATTTATCGCAGAAAAACCTTGAACCTAATGGCACTAGTGGTCTCAGTTTTAGTATTGAGGGTAATGATATTGCAAAACACTCAGGCGTCACCCGTACCGAATTAATCTTTGGCGCCAACAGTATTGCAATAATACCGACACCCATATATCACGATGCGGGACAAATTCGTCTGCATGCCAATTATGACCTAGACGGCGTAACACTATCCGGCAATAGCAATCCGTTCTGGGTCAGCCCAGCCGAGCTTGTGGTCAGTGCTACATTAGGAGAAAGCCACTTAAATGGCGCTGCGGCAACCGCCAGCCCAACACATGCTGCAGGCGATAATTTTACGCTAACCGTAAGCGCCTTCAATAGCCTTGGCGTCATCACGCCAAATTATTCACCTGGAGCAATGCAGCTTAAGCTTGAGCGCACAGGTCCTACCTTAACGGATAGTGTCGACGGTAAGCTAACTTATGCCGCAGCGAGCTCGCTAGCAACTAGTATTAGTCCGGTATTCGAAAGTGTCACGCTCAATAATTTTTCTTCAGGGCAGTCGGTTTATACGGCCGCGCAATATTCAGAAGTGGGCTTACTAAATCTAGGCCTTCAAGACAGTAATTATGGCAATGAAGGTATTGTGATTGATGCTACTGCTATCGATATTGGTCGCTTTATTCCTGATCATTTCACACAAACCGTAGCCGAAAATGGCGCTTTTATGGCGGTTTGTGATACAGCAACCACCTTTGCTTATAGTGGCCAAAAAAATGCAACTAACGATAGTATGGGGACAATTTCATACGCCATCAATCCGGTATTTGCCATTACCGCCCGTAACAAACAAGGTGTTATTACCCAAAATTATTATGAAGACAATCAAGATAGCGCGAATGACTATATGAAGCTCAGCACGGCGAATATAAGTATTACTGCGCCCACATTAGACCAAGTAGCAACCGGCGTTGATAATAACAAACTGCCCTTAACAGCCAATATGACTGCGGGTATCTTGAGTCAAAATGATTTAACCGCACAGCCTACCGTTGCATTACCCAAAGGGGTATTACACTACCAATTGTCAGAGAGTGATAACTTTTTTTATAACCGCTCTGCGAACACACGAGTGGCGCCATTTAACTCAGATATTAACTTTTCTACTGCGACTATCATAGACACAGATACCGTCAACGTGACAAGCACAGTTGATGCCTCACCAAGCGGTGTTGAAATTCGATTTGGCCGCTTAGTGTTACAAAACAGCTTTGGACCTGAAACGTCAGACTTGCCACAACCGATGCAAATTGAACATTTTACTGACAATGGTTTTATTGTCAGCTCAGATAATAATTGCGTCAGTTATGATACCAACAAGATTACACTGAGCAATATTAGTTTAGACCCTGCATTAACCGGTGTACTGCCAGACCCAGAATTGGCGGCAGCAAAGGGATATTTCATTGCGGGTAAAACACGGACAATTAAATTGGCCGCACCTGGTGCTCCAAATCCACCTGGCGCTCCACGTCAAGGAAAAATCGGTGTGTCGTATGATGCTTTAGATTGGTTGAAATATGATTGGAACCTTAATGGTGAATATGAAGATGACCCTTCAGCGGTTGCCTCGTTTGGCCAGTTTCGAGGTAATGACAGAATCATCTCTTGGAAGGAAGTGTTTAATCAATAATAGTCAGTAACCTTGAAATAATGACACTAAGGACTATTTCAAGGTTTTCTATCAACGAGAGTACTAGTTATTAAGTCTACTGCTTAGAGGGTTGTTTTGTAGGTCGAACTTCAGTCCGTCAACCGTTTAGCGGGCTAATTAACATCATGGGCCAACAAGCATCTACAGCGACTATTATTGGGTTTATCAGCCTTAATGCCAAACACGGTTAAATTTCATTTAACTTGATGGACTAAAGTCCAACCTACATGGGCAACTGTTATATGGGAAATTAATCTGATGGATTAACCATTTTTTGTCGGACGGACTTCAGTCCGTCAACCGTTTAGCGCACTAATTAATATCATGGGCCAACAATCATCTGCAGCGACTATTATTGGGTTTGTCAGCCTTAATGCCAAACACGGTTAAATTTCATTTAACTTGATGGACTAAAGTCCAACCTACATGGGGCAACTGTTAAATGGGAAGTCAATCTGATGGATTAACCATTTTTTGTCGGTCGGACTTCAGTCCGTCAACCGTTTAGCGGACTAATTATTGTCATGGGCCAACAATCATCTGCAGCGACTATTATTGGGTTTATCAGCCTTAATGCCAAACAAAGATAAATAGCGATGTTAATTTCAGCTTAGACAATGATAATCAACTACCAAAGAGTGATTAACAATGGCGTAATGCTAATAAACTCAATTCCCTTTTTAAATTAAAAAGACCCGCTTTAAGCCATGCTACAATACTTGATGTGTGGTGTTCTGGGATTAATACTCCTGAATACTATCACTTGTATTTAAAATTTCCTCCCCCTCCCAATTTATTATTAAATAGCTAAAATTCAGAGATATAAGAGTATTATGCCAGAGTTACCAGAAGTTGAAGTTTGTCGTTTAGGTATTACGCCCCATATTTCAGGGCAGGAAGTGGCCCACGTGGTGGTTCGCAATGCCAAATTACGCTGGCCTATTCCTGATGAAGTGCATAGTGTTGTTGGGCAAACCTTAGAAAAAATAGAGCGTCGATCTAAATATTTATTGCTCAGGTTTTCTAGTGGCACCTTGTTATTACATTTAGGCATGTCGGGGTCAGTGCGCATTCTTGAGCACGACACGCCTGCGATAAAGCATGACCATTTTGAGCTATTATTTGCGAACGACAAAATGTTGAGATTAAATGATCCGCGCCGTTTTGGTGCTGTATTGTGGTTTCCTGAACATCATGACTTGCAAGGCTTATTGACCAAATTGGGCCCAGAGCCACTAACAGATGACTTTACTTATGGGCATTTATTTGCCAAAGCCGGTAACCGAAAAGTGCCGGTTAAAACCTTCTTAATGGATAATCATGTTGTGGTAGGCGTTGGTAATATTTATGCCAATGAAGCACTATTTATCGCCAGCATTCATCCTGCTACGCTAGTGAATAGCATCAGTGAAGCGAAGTTTAATGAATTAACCGATATTATTAAGCGGGTACTCGCTGCAGCCATTGCACTCGGTGGCACTACTTTAAAAGACTTTACACAAGCAGATGGTAAACCAGGTTATTTTGCCCAAAAACTTTTTGTTTATGGCCGTGCCGGTCAGCAATGTGATGGCTGCCAAAGTGTATTAGAAGAAATTCGTCAATCTAATCGCAGCTCAGTGTTTTGTCCACAATGCCAAGTATTACCAGAAAACACCCCTAAAAATGTACAGAATAAAAAACTGAAAGCAAAAGTAAAAGTCACCACAAAGCAGCTTGCCGTTAAGAAAAAAGCGCTTAAAAGCAAAAGCGCTAACCAATAACGGCTTAAAAAAGTTCAGGGCTCCCCTGTTTATTCTTGCACTAAAGGCTATAAACTAAAGTCGGTAAATTAACCTTTTATTTTAGCCATTTTATACAAATAAACTGGTGATTTATAGAAGTCATCAAGCCGTATTATTTTTTCAGGCTGGCATGATGGCAAGGCAAAATTATTGCTGATCAAAAAGTCAACCTTGGGTTGTTTGGTCAGTAGTTTATGCTTGATTTTGTGCATTGCTTGCGGATATAAATAACAAACGATGACTGCTGCTGCGGGTAAGTTTACCTGATAAAAATTTTGCCGATACAAGGTGAGATTATTTAAACGCCCTATTTTTTTAAGTAATCTTGAGCTAAGCCACGGCAGTAAAGACAATTCATAGCCAATAACTTGCCTTTGGGGATTACGCTTGGCCATAGGTATCACAAAGTTGCCCCAACCACTGCCAAAATCAACAATAGGGCCAGTACCCGTTTCATCCGCTAATGCTAGCATGGCTTTATAGGCCTTCTTTGAGCTTGGCATCGGGGATATACCTAACTTTATGGTGCTGTATATCAACGACATGGCAATAAACGCCATAGTGATTAACAGTAAAACATCAAATATTATCAAGGGTTAATTCCACGACGGGCAGGTATCACTATTTTTAGTCATACGTTAACCATGATTTTTTGCTTATGCAATGCCTTTTGCTGTTTTTACTTGGCTAATCATGGCGATAATGTTAAATAACCTTGCCAAGTAAATAAACACGATTAAAGCTGCTCAGAGCAGATTTACTTTAATCTTGAGCCAATAAGCCAAGCTAATCGTTTGGATTTAAAAGAAAATTAATACCAACGTGATTGAATTCACTCCTGATAAAAGCTGGTGTGGCCAGCAATACTTTACAAAAAATGAACTGTTTCATAAAGTATTGGCATTCAAAAGCTATTTACTGACTTTCATTCACTGTACAATAGTGTTTTGCACAGTATGGTTATACTGATTTTGGCACTTATACTGTTAACGACAGTATTTTATCGCTTGTAAAGTGAACGCCATGAATAAATTCAGATAATCCGGTAAGAGATAAAGCACTTGAGCTGTCGATAAATGAATTGCCTATTAAGGCACTTTTAATGCCTATCGGTGTTGTTTTATGAGTATTAGAGCCTATTACTTTATAAAATGCCTGAAAAGCGCTAAAGTTTCATTATTGGGATTATAAATCAATGCATATGGCAGGTTTTTAGTTGTTTACAGAACTCTTATTCAAATATCAGGTTAAATAACTTAATGAAATCTTATGAAAATATTGCCGAATTAATTGAAAACTTAACGTTAGAAGTTAAAGCAATTAACGATGAAATTGCTACCCTGCAGGCAGAGCCTCAGAGCTTTAATGAACAAATTATTTTTCAATATATTGCGACAGCTAGTACCGGAAAAACAAAAGATTTTGTGCGTTCGTTAGGCGTAAAGTCTGAGCGTGGTTCGCTATTTTCTTCGGGTGATGTCAGCAAGTTAATAAAAGCCGGTAGCGATGATATTTCATCTGAGTTACTTGCTATAGCGCGAAAGGTCGCTAACACTAAAAATAAAAATGGTAAGCTACGTTAAAACGTAAACTGTTTTTTGCTAAAATAGCGCAAATAATTTTAAGTTCTGATTTGTAATGGTGATAGCAAGTCAGAATTATATTTTTCACCGAAGACAAAGAGAATAATATGAGCAAAGGTATAGTTAAGTGGTTTAATGCAGATAAAGGTTTCGGCTTTATTACTCCAGAAGATGGCAGCAAAGATTTATTTGTTCATCATTCAGAGATCCAATCTGGTGGTGAATACGCAACATTGGCCGACGGCCAAGCTGTTGAGTTTGAAGTTGGCCAAGGTCAAAAAGGTCCATGTGCTAATAAAGTAGTTGCTGTTTAAGCGCTAGCACATAAGTAACCTGAGCTAAGGATAAGCCAATGGCCTGATCTCGATATAACGTCGTTATTAGGCATAAAGTTAATTCATATATTTAATTTTTAAGTACTATGAAACACTTATCCAGCGTAAGGTTAAATAAGCGAGTGCGTAATACGTACTCGCTTATTTATATTTATTAAGAGAAAACCTGGCTTCTATTACCCTTTCATTTCCACTTTTCCTTGTACTTCCCCTGTTACCTTCGCCCGTTACTGACAAGATAAGCATAATGCCTTTTTATCTGCTACTTGTGACTTTAAGCTATTACTCAGTATATTGAGCTCAAAAGTGGCAAATAAGCGACTGTTGTTCATTTGCCTACATAACAATAAACAACAGAGCGCCATATTGTGCTTATTGTTTTATATTTTTTCGCATACTGCTATCAAGTGCTTGTTTTACAATCGGATGAACAAACTCGCTGACATCACCATTGTGCAACGCCACTTCCTTAACTAACGTTGAAGATATAAAAGAATTTTTTTCGGCCGGTGTTAAAAATACCGACTCTAAATCTGGGGCTAAACGTCGATTCATATTGGCTAACTGAAATTCGTAGTCAAAATCAGAAACCGCACGTAAACCACGAATTAACACCTTTGCTTGATGCTCTTTAGCAAAATTTATCAATAAACCACTAAAGCCGGCGATGGTAACGTTCGGTAAATGTTTGGTGACGGCTTCAAGTAAAGCAACCCGTTCGGCTAAATCAAAATGTGGCTGTTTACTCGGGCTAGCGGCAATACCAACAACAACCTCACTGAATAAGTGGCTTGCTCTTTCTATTAAATCGGTGTGACCGTTGGTGACAGGATCAAAGGTACCTGGATAAATCGCTTTAACTGACATAATTTTAGCTATTTTCAAATGAGTAAAAATCTATTGTAATTGTTGAGGCCGCTAATTTCAAAGCAATCAAATAATTTAAACACCGCCCTATTGTTTCAGCTTAGCTAACATGGCCGTCATTTGATCATTAATCATATTTAACGCTTTGTAAGGGCGGATCATTACTTTGAATTCAGTAATTTTTCCTTGCTCATTCCATGTGATCATATCAATACCATTGATGTCGATACCCTGTATGTTTAACGAAAACTCTAATACGGCTGAATTAGCGCCTAAAAACTCTCGATCGTAATTGAATGTACCATTTAGAAATGTATGAAAGGCCGCCGTTAAGTACATGCTGACCATTTTTTTTCCTTGAATAGGTGTATGGATAACAGGTGAAAATAGGGTGACGTCGTCAGCAAGCAAAGTAGAAACCTGATCAATGGCTTTATTTTTTATCAGGGTGTGCCAATTATTAAGCATTTTTATTATTCCTTTTGTTTGGTTTTTGTTCACTGTAAACTAAGATGCAACCAAATCTAACAGGTGTCAATATTAAGCTTACTTAAAGTATTTACTCGAAATGCTTTAATTATCGCTGATTTTGATAGTATGATGGAAAAATATCTAACAACCAATACAAGAAGTAGTGTCCATGAAAACTCGGGATAAAATAATTCAAGCCAGCATTGTCTTATTTAATGAACAAGGTGAGCGTAATGTTACCACCAATCACATTGCCGCTGATCTTGGTATTAGCCCTGGTAATCTGTATTACCACTTTCGCAATAAAGAAGACATTATACTTTCGATCTATGAAGAGTATGCGCGCAACCTTTTAATAGAAACCATGCCGGAAGTGAACCCTGATGTAAAACCACTTGATGCCATTATTTTGTATATGGATGTGGTGTTTCTGGCGATGATGAAGTTTCGTTTCTTTTATAGTAATTTACCGGTACTGCTAGCAAAAAATCCTTTATTGCACGATAAATATGTTGAAGTACAAGGCTTTATTGCACAACGCGTAAGTGAATTGTTACTGTCGCTGCGTAACGCAAACATGATGGATTTTTTAGATGAAGACCTACCTGATATTGTCAGTATTTTACGTTTAGTAAACACTTTTTGGCTCAGTTTTTATCAAACACAAAATAATGATAACGAAATTAACGACGCAGTGTTCTATCAAGGGGTATTGAAAATATTAGTCATAATTCAGCCTTACATTAGCGATGAAGCTAAGGATGAATTTTTAGAAGCTCGTGCTATGTACCGTCAACGTTGCCAAAATAGCTTAGAGGTCGCTTAACTACTGCTTAGAGCTCACTTAACTACTGTATAAGTAATGCATAAGCATTGAATGACACTGAAAGTACTTACTCAAAGTACTTTCAGTTAGTAATAACTCAAACTACCAGCACACCTCGGCTATCGCCATAGCTTAACTTCTAAGACTGGTAGCCGTTTAATAACGCTTGCCAATTTTTTTCACACCATTGAAAATTCGTTATCTTGTTATTTTCTTTGCGAAACGATCTCAGTAGTCTAGCCATATTTTCTGCTGGCCATTTAGTCTGCTGCTTGCGCTGTTCACCTTGGTCAAAATCGATTAACCAAACCTGATCATTGTCATCAACTAAAATGTTATGAGCATTTAAATCGTGATGATAAATACCTTGCTGATGAAAAGCCTTTATTACCTTGCCTATTTGTTGCCAAAGCAAGTCATTGATTGCATGCTTACTGAGCAAGCCGACCAAATCACTGGCATTTTCAATCCGTGATGACAATAAATCAGCGCGATAAAACAAGCCATTTTTAATCACCCGAAAAGCAATAGGTTTTGGCGCAGGTAAGCCTAATGCCCGCATGGATTTGAGCAAAGTAAACTCGCGAGCCGCACGCGTATTTGCCATGCCGGTATATAAATATTGATCCTTAATTACTTTGCCAATTAAACCGCCACGATAGTAATGACGCAACACCCAGTTTTGCACCGTGCCCATAGCGTTTTCAGTGGCAATAAACCAAGTAGTGCCACGACCTTGAGCACTGCCCACGACACTATTTTTTGCTTGCCAATAATCACTATTAAGCATTTCAGGTATAAAAGTGCTAACTTCATCACTGTCGTATCGACAATAAACATGGCCTTGCTGAAAAATTTTTTCAAGACAAGGTTTTACAATTGCGGGCTGGTTCAAGATAATAGGCCTATATTATATTTCTGCTCCTATTGTGGTGAATCCTTTATGCTGGGTCAATTATCTGCTCCGAAAAATTTATGTTTATTGCGATTATCTGCCATTGGTGACGTATGTCATGCGGTGGCTATGGTACAAAATATTCAGCGACAATGGCCAGAAACCCAAATCACTTGGGTCATAGGCAAGATTGAAGCGAGCTTATTACAAGATATGGTTGGCGTTGAGTTTATTATTTTTGATAAACGTGCCGGCCTAAAAGGCTATCGCGACTTAAGGCAAACCCTTAAAGGCCATAAATTTGATGTTTTGTTGCATATGCAAGTTGCACTGCGCGCTAGTATTGCCAGCCTATGTATTTCAGCCAAGGTCAAAATTGGCTTTGATCGCCAACGCGCAAAAGAAGGTCAATGGCTATTCACCAATAAAAAAATAGCGCCGCAAAATCAGCCTCATGTGCTAGACGGTTTTATGGGCTTTGCCAAAGCCCTAGGTTTGGAAGTTACTGCCCCCTTATGGCAAATGCCGTTAACAGATGACATTCAGTTATGGGCCAGTGAAAAGCTCAGTGCCGCGAATACTGCCGGCAAACCCATTGCCGTGATTTGCCCTGCCGCCAGTAAAGCCGAACGTAATTGGCATACTGAAGGCTACTCGCAAATAGCGGAGCATTTAAGCCTTTGTGGTTTTAAAGTGGTGATATGTGGCGGCCCAACCACAATGGAAAAATTACTTGCCGAGGCGATCATTAGTCGCAGTAACTTTAGCCAGGGTGAAAATGAAATACAGAATTTGGTCGGTCAAACTAGCTTAAAACAGTTGTTAGCGGTATTAAAAGTTGCTCACCTTGTGGTGGCACCCGATACTGGCCCGGCTCATATGGCGGTGACGGTTGAAACACCGGTGGTAGGTTTATATGCTCACAGTAATCCCAAACGCACAGGTCCTTACTTGTATCCACAGTATGTTGTCAGTGCTTATGCTGCAGCAATAAAGTTACAATATAAACAAAGCGTTGAAGAAATACCTTGGGGTACCCGTGCTAAAGGTAAAGATTTAATGATGCAAATCAGCATTACTCAAGTAAAGAAAACCATTGATCGCCTTATGCATGATAACTATCCAGAGTTGCTCTAAGCCAGCATTTAGGTCTAGCTATGAAAAAATATGTTACCGGCTTTTTGTTCTCTCAAGACGCGAGTCATCTGGTGTTAATCCAGAAAAAAAATCCGCCATGGCAGTGTGGTTTATTTAATGGTGTTGGCGGAAAAATTGAAGCTAATGAGTTATCAGTTGATGCCATGGTCAGAGAATTTATTGAGGAAACTGGCGTTACAACCCACAAAGCCGATTGGACCTGTTATGCAAAAATATACCGGCCCCATTGTTATGATGTCGATGTTTATTTTGCACATTCTGATCTGGCTTTTAGTGCTAAAACCATTGAGCAAGAGCCCGTACATATTATTAAACTCACTGAATTGCCAAGCAATATTATTCCAAATTTACAGTGGTTAATTCCGTTAGCTTTAGATAAACAAGCAGATTTTTCAATACCTGTGTTATTACAGGAAGTAGCACAAGCGCGGACTAAAGCATAATGATTAATCAGTCCGGCTAGCCTGTTAGTCACCATGCTAAACCTATAACTAATAACCAAAAACTAATAACCAAGCACCAATAAAAACAAGAATATAGAGATGAAAAGTAGAAAACTACACAAGATCATTGGCCTGACTTTAGTGTTACCTATGTTGGGTTGGACACTGACCGGATTAGTATTTTTTATTAAACCTGGCTATCAGGGCGCTTATGAACAATTATCAGTAAAACATCACCCTTTGAGTCAAGGGTTGAACGTTACTCCAAAGAAAAACTGGCAGGAAGTAAGGTTAGTTAACACCATTTTAGGGGCTCATCTGTTGGTCAAATCTAGCCATAAAGTTGAGCATTTGGACCCAGTATCACTACTCGATAAACCAGCGCCAACAAACTTACAGTTTAAAGCCCTGTTAAATGATGCCTTTAGCGACAATCAGGCGCGTTATGGCGACATTGTACGTGTTGATGGTTTATCAGCACAAACCAGCACAGGCGTGAAGGTAACGCTTGATTGGCATAGCCTGACATTAAGCCAAACGGGGCAAGACACCGAATTAATTAACTTACTGTACCAAGTACATTATTTGCAGTGGACACCGTTCAAGGGCATCAATCAAGTGTTAGGTATATTTGGCCTACTCTTGTTGATTTCGCTCACTGTTTTAGGGGTTAGGCTTTATATTAAGCCACGCTCTTAATCTTAGCCTTAACGCTGAAGCTACTAAGATTAACTCAAGCATTTATGATGTTAATAAGGTTTGCAGTGCAATTAAAGACTGCGCCGTTGCGCCTTGATTTGCCTGCACGACTTTATAGCTATTTCGGCCCAGTGTTTGTGCGCTCGTTTCGTCAACCAGCAAGCGCATAACTTCTTGCGCTAACGCTTGCGCCATCGCTTTATTTTCATTAAGTTGCACTATGCCCTGTGCTGAAATTAGTTGCGCTAAAATCTCTTTAAAGTTACTCATATTTGGGCCAACAATGACTGGCTTTTGAAATAATGCCGGCTCTAATGGGTTATGACCGCCTATATCACTAAAGCTGCCCCCCATGGTCACTACGTTAGCTAGTGCGCATGCGGCCAGTAGTTCACCTAAGGTATCAATAACCCATACATGAGTATTGAGTGTTACCAGCTTTTTTTGGCTGCGCCTGAGCACTTGATTACCGGCGTCTGCTGCGAGTTTAACGACTTGTTCAAAGCGCTCAGGGTGTCGCGGCACAATAATCAGTAAGGCGTTACTGTCGTGCTGCTTTACTTGCTCAAAGGCCTTTAATGCCAGTATTTCGTCACCAGGATGTGTGCTGGCTATTAACCAAATTTTACGCTTATCTACCAATAAAGTGCTTAACGCTTGTTGTTTAGTTGCTACATCATGATTTAACGAGATATCAAATTTTAAGTTACCTGATAACGCGCACCTTGCCGTGTTTGCCCCCATTGCCAAATAGTTATCTTGGTTGACTTGGCTTTGGGTTAATATTTTGTCAAAACAGCGAATAGTTGGGGTGATCAACCAAGCGATTTTTTTATAGCTGCGCATGGATTTGTCGGATAATCGGCCGTTGACTAACATCAGTTTGATATCATGACTTGCGCACTGAGTGATTAAATTTGGCCATAATTCAGTTTCCATAAAAATCATCGCTTTAGGCTTTAAGCGTTTTAAAAATAAAGCGGTAGAAAAAATATTGTCTAGCGGCAAATAACAATGCTGCACTTTATTAGCAAATAGTTTTTGCACTTGTGCTGAGCCTGTGGGGGTAAAAGTAGTGACTGTGATGGGTACTTGAGGATAGTTGCTCAGCAGTTGGGAGATAAAAGGTTGCAAGGCGATAACCTCACCCACACTGGCAGCATGAACAATAATGCCGTTGGGCTGAAAATTTTTTGCCAGCATACCCAAACGTTCAGGTAAGCGTTGTCGATAAGCTTGATGACTTAGCGAGCGCAACAATAATACCAGCAAAAGTAGTGGTGTTAAGATAAGAAATAATAATCGGTATAAAACTAAAGCGAGAGTAAAACGCACTTAACTAGCTCAAAAATCTAAAAATCAATGTTGAACAGTATACCTAGCGACTGCTGAACTTTCACTTTAATCTCAGGTATGGGCTGATATTAATCTCGTGTATAAGCAGATATTAACGTTTAAAAATTGTATCAAGAATAATGGATGAATTAGTTCTGGCTACGCCTTCAAGTGAACAAACCATGTTGAGTACTTCATTTAGCTTCTCTAAGGTACTCGCTTGTATTGACACTAATAAATCGTATTCACCACTAATAGAATATATATGACTGATTTGGTGAACTTTTCGCAAGGCTAAGCAGATAGTTTTTCGCAAATTTGGGTTTACTTTTAATGACACATTAGAGGTAATTAATTGGCTGGTATATTTACGGCCTAAAACGACGCTATAGGCTTCGATAACATGATTATTTTCAAGCTTATTCAGTCGGTTTTGTATCGCCGTTCTTGAAACACCGGTTGCTCTGGCTATGTCAGACACACTGGCTCGGGCGTTGAGCCGTAATATTGACAGTAGTTCTTCATCTTTTTCAGTTAACAATGGGCATTCCTAAAATGGCAAAAAGCAAGAAAACAGCCATAATATTACACTTTGACATAGTTATATGTCAATTTGACTATAAAAAAAGACAAATTATTAAGTAATGTCACTTTTTTATATTATGGTCTGGGCGGATAATAACGTCATTGAAAGACTTTTATTTTTTAAGGAATTAATGTGACCGATTCTGCTAGCACCAACAATTTTTATGCCCATTTAACCACGCAAATAAACCAAGTGAAAGAAGACGGTTTATATAAAGCTGAACGAGTAATAACGACGGCGCAACAACCACAAATGGCGGTTAACACCGGCGAAGCTGTCGTGAACTTTTGTGCTAACAACTATTTAGGCTTAGCTAATCACCCCGCATTAATTGCCGCCGCTAAACAAGGTTTAGATGAACACGGTTTTGGTATGGCTTCAGTGCGTTTTATTTGTGGCACACAAGACATTCATAAAACCTTAGAGCAAAAATTAAGTACCTTTTTAGGTATGGAAGATACTATTTTGTATTCTTCATGTTTTGACGCTAACGCCGGTTTGTTTGAAACCTTGTTAGGGCCTGAAGATGCGATTATTAGTGATTCACTTAACCATGCCTCGATTATTGACGGTGTACGTTTATGTAAAGCAAAACGCTTTCGTTATGCCAATAATGACGCCGCTGAACTTGAAGCGCGTTTA
The DNA here is from genome assembly GCF_014077065.1 of Colwellia sp. MB3u-4. Lineage (NCBI taxonomy): Bacteria > Pseudomonadati > Pseudomonadota > Gammaproteobacteria > Alteromonadales > Colwelliaceae > Colwellia > Colwellia sp. MB3u-4. The sequence continues at coordinate 95,732 of NZ_JACGVE010000074.1, forward strand.
ATTGAGGCTGATGCAGCCGGCGCCCGCTTTAAGCTAATTGCTACCGACGGGGTATTTTCGATGGACGGCGTTATTGCTAATCTTAAAGCGGTTTGTGATTTAGCTGACAAATACAACGCCATGGTTATGGTTGATGACTCACATGCAGTGGGTTTTGTTGGTGAACAAGGCCGTGGCAGCCATGAATACTGCGATGTTATGGGTCGTGTTGATATTATTACCGGTACTTTAGGTAAAGCCATGGGTGGCGCATCAGGTGGCTACACTGCGGCGAAAAAAGAAGTGGTTGAATGGTTACGTCAACGTTCACGCCCTTACTTATTTTCTAACTCATTAGCCCCTGCGATTGTTAATGCCTCAATTACTGTGATTGATTTATTAGCCGAAGGTGGCGAATTACGCAAAACATTAAAAGACAACGCCGCCTATTTTAGAAGCCAAATGGAAGCCGCCGGTTTTACCTGTGCCGGTGCTGATCACGCTATTATTCCGGTTATGCTGGGTGATGCCAAAGTAGCTAGCGCTATGGCTGATCGATTATTAGCTGAAGGCATTTATGTCATTGGCTTCTCGTTCCCTGTCGTCCCTAAAGGCCAAGCGCGTATTCGTACACAAATTTCTGCGGCTCATACCAGAGCTGAATTAGATAAAGCCATTGAAGCCTTTGTGCGCATTGGTAAAGAAATGCAAGTGATTGAGGGTTAAACATGAAGTCATTAGCGAAATTAAAATCTGAACCTGGTATTTGGATGACAGAGTCTCCTATGCCAGAAGTGGGCCATAACGATCTGCTGATCAAAATTAAAAAAACCGCAATTTGCGGTACCGACATTCATATTTATAACTGGGATGAATGGGCACAAAAAACGATTCCTGTCCCTATGGTGGTTGGCCATGAATATGCCGGTGAAGTGGTTGGCATGGGTCAAGAAGTACGTGGCTTTGCCGTCGGTGACCGCGTTTCTGGTGAAGGCCATATCACTTGTGGTCATTGTCGCAACTGCCGCGCAGGTCGCACACACTTATGTCGCAATACTGTGGGTGTCGGCGTCAATCGTTCAGGTTCTTTTGCTGAATACTTAGTGCTGCCCGCCTTTAACGCCTTTAAATTACCTGATGAAATTTCAGATGACTTAGCGGCTATTTTTGACCCCTTTGGTAATGCGGTTCATACCGCACTGTCGTTTGATTTAGTGGGTGAAGATGTTTTAATCACAGGTGCTGGCCCAATTGGTATTATGGCAGCAGCGGTGGCAAAGCATGTTGGTGCACGTCATGTAGTGATCACAGACGTGAATGAATACCGTTTAGACTTAGCGCGTAAAATGGGCGCTTCTCGTGCGGTTAATGTCACTAAAGAAAAGCTGACTGATGTGATGAACGATTTAGGCATGACTGAAGGCTTTGACGTGGGTATGGAAATGTCAGGGGTACCTATGGCGTTCATCGATATGTTAGACAACATGAATAATGGTGGTAAAATTGCTATGTTAGGTATTCCTGGACAGGATATGGCGATTGACTGGAGTCAGGTTATTTTTAAAGGCTTAACCATCAAAGGCATTTATGGTCGTGAGATGTTTGAAACTTGGTATAAAATGGCCAGTTTAATTCAATCAGGCCTAGATTTATCACCAATGATCACTCATCACTTTAATATTGATGATTTTCAGCAAGGTTTTGATATCATGCGTTCAGGGCAATCGGGAAAAGTAATTTTAAACTGGGAAAAATAATGGCAAGTAGCGAAGAAGTTTTTAAACATATGCAAATCAGTGAACTGCATCAAACGTTAGCAAGTGATACGCATGTGGTGGTCGATATTCGTGATCACGCTTCGTTTCAATCTGGGCATATCCCTAATGCTATACATTTAAGTAATGACAGTTTAGCTGAATTTTTGCGTACCGCTGATTTTGACGCCCCTGTAGTGGTGTGTTGTTATCACGGTATTTCAAGCCAACAAGCGGCGCAGTTTCTGATCAGCCAAGACTTTACCGAGGTTTATTCTTTGGATGGCGGTTTTACTGATTGGCAGTTGCAACATCCGGATGCTGTTGCTCGCTAATGTTGCAACAAGAACTACGGCCACTGGTAAAAGTCACCCAACACAATATTGCCTTACTGTTTTGCAACTACCTGAACACAGTTGATGTTCAGGCGCAGGTGCAAAATGAAGAGGCAGATTTTGTTATCTATTGCCAAGCTGATAAATATGATTTTGCTCAACAAGAGTTTGAGCAATTTATCGCTGAGCCTTACCAGGCTAAATATCAGCAAGCCGCTTGGCAAAATAGTAATGTGACAAAGGTTAACTCCAGTTCTCCAGCTTTATTGAGCAGTTTTAAAACTCAGTTTTTTGCTCATGCGGGTATAGTCACCTCAGTGGTTTTCAGCTTATGTTGGTTGGTTTTTCTTGCCAGTAATTTTGGCTGGGGCAATACAATATTTCATTATTTACAATTCTACCCACAACTAAGCTTTGATGCGGTATTACAAGCACCTCATCGATTAATTGGCCCCGCTTTTTTTCACTTCTCATGGTTGCATCTTATTTTTAATACTATGTGGTGGTGGCAATTGGGTGGTTCGGTTGAGCAAGTGATGGGAAAAGCTAGCTTAGTCAAGTTATTGATTATTTCTGCACTGGTGTCTAATGTAGGGCAATTTTTTGTTGATGGCCCCAACTTTGGTGGTTTATCGGGCGTAGTATATGCATTGGTTGGCTATGTATGGTGGCTGGGTTGGTTGCAGCCAGAAAAAGGTCTATCACTGCCTAAAGCCATTATTGGCTTTATGCTGTTTTGGTTATTATTAGGTTATACCAGCTTAATGCCGATTAATGTCGCGAACACCGCACATTTATTAGGTTTGCTCAGTGGTTGTCTACTGGCTTATCTTCACGTTTTACAAGATAAAAAACACACTAGCTGATATGAATAATACCTGCTGCATTCATTAGTTGATTGGCTTTATATAGGAAAAATCGCGAAAGGTAAGGTATTTATTTAATCACTCGTGTGAGTAATGATTCAATAAATATCCAAGTAGTCGCTTGTTTTAATCCATAGCTGACAAAGTGAGTGACATAGGTGTGCATGTGCTTTCATCAAACACTGTGAGCATTCATGATGGCTAGTTGGTTTAGTAGCCTTTAGTTATCTAGCCATTGAGTGAATAACAGCTTTTTAATTAATGGCTTACCTGTTTCTTCTGCTAATAATTGTTTAACTTTCTCTTCACACAAAAGCTGTATTTCATTGCGGCCATTGATTGATTTTATTTGTGACTCGGGTTGTTGACCAATAATATTAATAATGGCATCACGCAGCAAGGGTGCATGATGCTCAACAATCGTATAATTTACCGAGTCTTCAATCATCAACTCTACCGTTAGGCGAACATAGCCCATTTTTTTCTTAACGGCCACGTAATTAGTTACTATCGAAGGTTCGAAGCCAAAGTAAGCATAATCAGCCGCTTTGGCAAAAGACGAACTAAGCAGTACTAAGATTAAAACAATGGATGTTTTCATACACTAAAACTCAAATTGGTTAATAAATTTACTGTTTATAGTCAAACAGTAAATAGGTTGATTGCGATTAAATGATAACCTGAATTTTGATCATACGTTGAGTTATTTAGCGATTTTTTTATCTGACGCTTATCTGACTGATATCTAGCTAATATCAAACTAATGCCTAATTAATGCCTAATTAATGCCTAATAAATACCTAATAAATAATACTGGCCTAAAATCGCTAATATCTACGGGCGTCAGTAAGTAGGGTAAGTAAGCGTTATTCAATACAGGGAGTGCACTGTATTTTTACCCTGCTAAACGCTATCATACGTCGTTTTTCGTTAAATAGTTTTCAAGTATGACAACAGAGCATTCATTATTTCCTGTGCAAATGGTCGCAAACTGGCAGCCACCAGAAAACTTTACCCTGCCCATTAGCTTACGCGATTGGTTACTCGATCCTAGTTCATTAACCGCACGACTGAAATCCCATGGTCAACCATTTCGTGTCGAAGTACTAGGCCAATGCATACAAGTCTGTGATGCGGTTGAAGCCAATGATGATATTAGCGCGGGCGAGCCAGTATTGGTACGCGAAGTATTATTGTATTGTGACGATATTCCACAAGTATTCGCCCGAAGTCTATTGCCTTTAAGCTCTTTAACCGGCGCTCAGCAAGAGTTAGCGCATTTGGGTACGCAGTCTTTAGGGCAGGTATTGTTTAATCATCCCGATTTACGGCGCAAAAAAATTGAAGTGGCTGTGTTTGACCAAGACTCTAGTGTCGCGAATCTCGCCAATTATTTAGCCTTAAAAAACACCCCACAAGCCCTTTGGGGTCGTCGTTCGGTTTTTGTCCTTGATGATAAACCCTTAATGGTGGCAGAAATATTTTTACCTAATGCCATTGCCTATCAAAAATAAAAGAGTATTACTTTGAGTAATTTGAAGAAAAAACTAAGTGCTATCACACAAATTACCCGTATGGATAAGCCCATTGGCACTTACTTGTTGCTTTGGCCAACTTACTGGGCCTTGTGGATTGCCTCTGATGGTTGGCCGTCATTACATATGATAGTGGTGTTTAGCCTAGGTGTTTTTTTAATGCGCAGCGCCGGTTGTATTATTAATGATTATGCCGACCAAAAAATTGATGGTGCCGTTAAACGTACGCAAAATCGGCCGTTAGTCACTGGTGCTTTATCGAGTAATGAAGCCTTGCAGTTGTTTGCCACCTTCATTTTACTGGCTTTTGCCTTGGTGCTAACCTTAAGTAATTACACCATTATGCTCTCTGTTGTCGCGGTTATATTAGCGGCCAGTTATCCGTTTATGAAACGTATAACTCATTTTCCACAGCTAGTATTAGGCGCCGCGTTTAGTTGGGGCATGATTATGGCTTTTGCCCAAGAGCAAGGTCAAATACCGGTTACCGCTTGGCTTTTATTTACCGCCAACGTTTTATGGACTACCGCATACGACACTATGTACGCCATGGTCGATCGTGATGATGATTTAAGAATTGGCGTAAAATCAACAGCGATCGTCTTTGCTGATCGTGATAAACGTATTATCTTATTTTTACAATTAATGACCTTAGGCTTATTATTTACCGTTGGTGATATTTTAGCCTTTGGTTGGCCTTTTCAGTTGTCGTTAGTGATTTCTGCAGGCTTTTTCTGCTATCAACAAATTTTAATTGCTGGCCGTGATCGTGACCGTTGCTTTCAAGCCTTTTTAAATAATCATTATGTCGGTTTAATTGTCTTTATTGGTGTGATGGTAGAGTATTTATAAGATTGTTAAGTGGCTTTGCCTGTGCTCGCTACATACCCTACATCCTGTTATACGCGCTCCTGCACATAAAAAAGTCCTAGCGTTATAAAAACGCTAGGACTTTTTTAATCATTAATCACTTTACACTCAAAGCGTTTGTCAGTGTTACCTTAAGGTAAGTAGCTACTGCCCATTAAGTAAGTGTCTACTTCACGAGCGCAACGACGACCTTCATCAATAGCCCAAACAATTAAACTTTGACCACGGCGACCATCACCGGCAGCAAACACGCCTGGCTTGCTAGTAGCAAATTTATCGTATTCTGCCGCTATGTTAGAGCGATTGTCTTGCTCAAGGCCGAACTGCTCAATCAAGCCACCTTCAGGGCCCATGAAGCCCATAGCGATGAGTACGATGTCAGCTGGAATAACTTTTTCACTGCCTGCAACTTCTTGTGGGAACATTTGGCCCTTGTCATTGCGCTGCCAAGTTATATGAACCGTATGAACTGCTTTAACATGACCTTGGTTGTCGCTTTCAATTTTTTTAGTCATCACTAAATATTGACGAGGGTCTTGACCTTGAACGGCAATTGCTTCTTTTTGACCATAATCAACCAACAAACGTTTTGGCCATTCTGGCCAAGGATTTTCTGCACTACGTTGCCCTGGAGGACATGGCATAATTTCTAGTTGAATAGCGTTTTGGCATTGATGACGTAATGAGGTACCAATACAATCAGTACCGGTATCACCACCACCAATAACCACCACATTTTTGCCTTGAGCATTAATGTACTGACCATCTTTATGTTCACTGTCGAGTAAGCTTTTAGTATTAGCTTTCAAGAAGTCCATGGCAAAATGAACACCCTTAAGTTCACGACCTTCAACCGGCAAATCACGCGGTACGGTTGCGCCAACACATAGCACAACAGAGTCAAAATCGCTTTCAAGTTGTGCTGCACTAATGTCTTTACCCACTTCGGTATTAGTGACAAACACTATGCCTTCTTCGGCTAAAATATCAACACGACGTTGCACGAGTTCTTTTTGCAACTTCATATTGGGGATGCCGTACATCAGCAAACCACCAATACGATCAGCGCGCTCATAGACAGTAACCATATGACCCGCTTTATTCAGCTGCGCCGCCGCAGCAAGCCCAGCAGGGCCTGAGCCAATAACAGCAACATTTTTACCGGTACGCGCTGATGGCGGCTGGGCAACGACCCAACCTTCTTTAAAGGCATGATCAATAATTTCTTTTTCATGCAGCTTAATCGCTACTGGGTCAGCATTGATACCCAGTACACAAGCTCCCTCACAAGGTGCTGGACATACTCGGCCAGTAAACTCAGGGAAGTTATTAGTTTTATGCAATAAATCGATGGCGTCTTTCCAACGTCCTCGGTAAATTAAGTCATTCCATTCAGGAATAATGTTGTTAACCGGACAACCCGCTACGACCGGAGCAAACTCTGATTTCGCTGACTGACAAAATGGCACACCACAGTCCATACAACGAGAAGCTTGCTGCTCAACATCAGCCAGTGGTATTTCTTCATAGACTTCAAGCCAATCAATTAAACGCTCGCTTGGATCGCGTTCAGTTGGCAAGGCACGACCTACGTTGATAAATCCTGTTGGATTTCCCATAATATATTCTCCTTGGCAGCTTAAGCTTTTGCGCTAGCTATGTTGTTTAAATGGATATCGAATGCTTGAACGGCTACGTCATATTCTGACTCGAACTTACCGCTTTCACGTACGTCATTCATGTAGCCTTGCATACGCTTGTAATCAACTGGCATAACTTTCACAAAACGCTTAACGTTGTTGTTCCAATCGCTTAATAATTCACTGGCAACATCTGAGCCAGTAGCGTCAAAATGCTGAGTAATTAAGGCTTTTAATTCGAGACTTTCAGCCTCGGTATCAACCGTTTCTAATGCCACCATTTCCATGTTGCATTTAGGCGCGAAGTCATTATTTTTATCAAGTACATAAGCGATACCACCCGACATACCCGCCGCAAAGTTACGACCCGTTGTGCCTAGGATGACGGCTTTACCGCCAGTCATGTATTCACAACCGTGATCACCAACACCTTCAACAACCGCGGTAGCGCCTGAGTTACGCACACAGAAACGTTCGCCCGCAATACCGCGAATAAAAGCAGTACCTGAGGTTGCACCAAAAAAGGCAACGTTACCAATTAGGATGTTTTCACTGGCTGAGAACTTAGCTTGTTTGCTTGGGTATACCACCAAGTTTGCACCCGATAAGCCTTTACCAAAGTAATCATTGGCATCACCTTCAAGCTCAAAACGTAAACCTTTAGCGGAGAAACAACCAAAACTTTGACCCGCAGAGCCGTTGAACTTAACCTTAATGGTATTTTCTGGTAAACCTTCAGCATGATATTTTTTAGAGATTTCATTAGAAATCATCGCACCAATGGTTCTGTCGGTGTTGATAACATCATATTCAAGAGAAACGCTTTGCGATGAATCAAGTGCCGCTTGCGCATCTTTTATCATCTTGCGATCAATAATATCGTCAATTAGATGTTTCTGATTAATTGATTGATAAAGTGTTTCGTTCTCATCGCACTCTACTTTGTGCAATAACGGCGTTAAATCAACACCTTTGTATTTCCAATGGTCAACATTTTCAAGTTGCTTAAGACACTGAGTCTGACCAACCATTTCCTCAATACTTCTAAAACCTAACTCAGCCATGATTTCACGTAAACCTTCCGCCATCATGGTAAAGAAGTTAACTAAAATGTCAGCACGACCGGTAAAGCGCTCTCGCAGGCCTGGATCTTGTGTTGCTATGCCAACAGGACAAGTATTTAAATGACACTTGCGCATCATGATACAACCTTCAACCACTAACGCAGTAGTTGCCATGCCGTACTCTTCTGCACCAAGCAAGGTAGCAATCGCTAAATCGCGCGGTGTTTTAAGTTGACCATCTGTTTGTACGGTAATTCGGCTACGCAGTTTATTACGTACCAAAGTTTGATGGGTTTCAGCCAAACCAAGTTCCCACGGCAAGCCGGTATGTTTAATTGAACTCAGTGGTGAAGCGCCTGTGCCGCCATCGTGACCGGCAATCAGTACCACATCAGCATAAGCTTTCGCCACACCTGATGCGACCGTACCTACACCGGCTTCAGAGACTAATTTAACGTTAACACGAGCATCGCGGTTAGCATTTTTAAGATCGAATATAAGCTGCGATAAATCTTCAATAGAATATATATCGTGATGTGGTGGCGGCGAAATCAAGCCAACACCAGGTGTTGAACCACGTGTTTTACCAATCCAAGCATCCACTTTATCACCCGGTAACTGACCACCCTCACCCGGTTTAGCGCCCTGCGCCATTTTAATTTGTAACTCGTCAGCATTAGCCAAATAATGACTGGTCACGCCAAAACGACCCGAAGCAACTTGCTTGATGCGCGAATTCATTGAGTCGCCATTTTCTAACGGCGTAAAACGAATGGGGTCTTCACCACCTTCACCGCTGTTGCTCTTACCACCAATACGGTTCATTGCAATAGCTAGCGTAGTATGTGCTTCCCACGAGATTGAACCAAATGACATGGCACCTGAGGCAAAACGTTTGAAAATGTTGCCAATCGGTTCAACTTCACTTAATGGAATTGAAGCGCGATCACTACTAAATTCAAGTAAACCACGTAAGGTAAAAGCTTCTTTACTCTGATCATCAACTGTTTTGGTGTATTGCTTAAATTGATTAGTATCGTTACTGGCGGTTGAATGCTGCAGTAAACGAATAACCGTTGGGCTAAATAGATGACGTTCGCCATCATGACGCCACGAGTATTCACCACCGGTTGGCAATAAGTTTTCAATGGCAATACGACTCGCTTCAGGGAAACCTTCACGATGACGTAATAGCGCTTCTTGAGCGATTTGATCTAGGCTTAAGCCTTCGATTCGACTGACAGTACCCGTAAAGTACTTATCAACAACTTCAGCATTAATACCCAAGGCTTCAAAAACTTGCGCGCCTAAATACGACTGTAATGTTGAAATACCCATCTTAGAGAAGGTTTTCAATAAACCACTACCAACGGCTTTAGTATATTTGTCGGTGATTTGTTCGTTTGATAGTTGACTATCAAGTACGCCTTCATCACGTAAACCATACATACTTTCTAGTGCTAAGTAGGGGTTTACCGCTGCTGCGCCATAACCAATAACGGTGGCAAAATGGTGCGTTTCGCGAATATCAGCAGATTCAAGAATAATATCAGCGTGAGAGCGTAAATTTTCACGAATTAAATAATGATGCACAGCTGCGGTTGCTAATACCGATGGAATAGCGACATGATCACTGTCAACTTCACGGTCACTTAATATTAAGATGGCATAGCCATCTTCAACTGCATTTTTGGCGTATAAACAAACCCGATCCAGTGCATTTTTAAGTGCACCAGCTTTACCACTCGCTTTAAAAGTAATACTAATAGTTTTTGATTGCAGATGATCATTATCAATATGCTGTAACTTTCGTAATTGCTCGTTGGTCAGTACCGGTTGCTCAATTTCAACTTTATGACAATGCGCGGCGGTTTCTTCTAGTAAGTTAAGTGACTTACCAATATAACCACGCAATGACATTACTAACTCTTCACGAATCGGATCTATAGGTGGGTTAGTCACCTGAGCAAACAACTGCTTAAAATAATGTGATAATTGCTGTGGACGATGTGACAATACGGCTAATGGCGTATCTGTGCCCATCGCGCCTAATGGCTCTTTCGACGTGCCCACCATACCGGCCAGTATTAAGTTAAGATCTTCACTGGTATAACCAAAGGCTTTTTGTATTTTGCGCAATTCTGCTAATGGCGGCTGGGCAATAGAAGCCGGTGATACAGGTAGTTGGTCTAACTCAATTTTATTTTCTGCTATCCACTGACCATAAGGCTGTGCCGAGCTAACTTCTTGCTTTACTTCGTCATCACTGATGATGCGACCTTGCTTTAAGTCAGCAATGAATATTTTACCCGGTTGCAAACGACCTTTTTCAACCACGGTGGATTGATCAACACACAAGGTACCCGTTTCAGAGCCCATGATTAAGGTGCCATCGTCAGTTAACAAGTAACGCGAAGGACGTAAACCGTTACGATCTAGCGTGGCGCCAATAACATTGCCATCGGTAAACGATAACGAGGCTGGGCCATCCCACGGCTCCATAATACAAGCATAATACTCATAAAATGCGCGTTTGGTCGCATCCATATCGGTTTGAGTTTGCCATGCTTCTGGCACCATCATCATCATGACTTGCGCTAGCGAACGTCCACTTAACACCAATAACTCAATGGCCATATCAAGGTTGGCAGAATCAGAGTTATCGTTATTACAAACTGGATTCAACATGTTTAATTCAGCAGGGCTAAAATTAACTGAACTAAACAATGCTTCACGGGCATTCATCCAGTTAATGTTACCGCGTACGGTGTTAATTTCACCATTATGGGCGATATAACGAAACGGTTGCGCACGACGCCAAGCAGGAAAAGTGTTGGTTGAGAAACGTGAGTGGAACATCGCCATACCAGAGATAGTTCGCTCGTCTTGCAGATCAAGATAATATTGGCGAACTTGCTGCGTGGTAAACTGGCCTTTATAGACAATTTTAGTTGACGACATTGACGTAACATAAAACTCGTCACGTTCTTCGGCAATAGTGGCATTAATTTTATGCGAGGTGTATTTGCGCAAAACAAACAACTTACGCTCAAATTCTTGTGCTGTTAGTTTTTCTGGCTTGGCAATAAACACTTGTTCTATGTTCGGCTCGCTGTCAAGTGCCGCAGCGCCTAACATAGAGTTGTCACCTGGGACATCACGATAACCTATCAAGGTTAAGCCCAGGTCAGTAATATTTTGGTTTAATATGCTTTTACACGCGTCACTTTGCGCTTTTGAGCGCGGAAAGAAAATCATGCCGACGCCGTAATCTCCAGCATCGGGTAAGGTAAAACCTAAGCTTGCAACTTCTGCGCTTAAAAAATCATGAGGTATTTGAATAAGAATACCGGCACCGTCACCGCTTTTCACGTCAAAACCTGTACCACCACGATGTTCCATGCAACTCAACATGGTGAGTGCATTGTCAATAATATCGTGAGATTTTTTACCCTTTAGGTTGGCAACAAAGCCAATGCCACAACTGTCATGTTCAAACTCGGCACGATAAAGGCCTTGGGGTTTTTTACTCATATCATTCATTGCTCATTCCTATTTCATCAAGCGATTGCTATTAGCTAAATTGTCTTTGCTAATTAAGTCATCTATTTTTAATGCTCAAAGTGTGCGCTACTGGTCCTTCAGAATATTACTTTGAATTTCTTGAACATCTATCGCGAAACTTCTACTGAGTTTTTATGAGACGATATGTCATTAATGAAAATCATTATTTAAAGCGGCCGGGAAAATTATATGTAAAATGGCTCTGAGTCAACTCTAATGTGAATTTATATTCTAATTATTTGCATATAAATAGTGCTAAATTGATATTAAAAACTATTTATATTTACCCTCCAAGTCTTTAAATTTAGTTTTATCACGGCACGTTAGCTAATTGATTTTTTTATAAGACACTCTTTATACTGCATATATAGTTAAAAATTAGCTTTACGGCAAAGAAAACCATTATATTTTTACAAGGGATTTTTTCATTCTCAATCATCTCACTTTAAGGCATTGCCTACTAATATAATTTAGGGGTAATAAGAGTAACACTCAGCCAGATAAATCATATTTTGGCTACACTTTAGTCTTTGCAGGTTGTGGTTATGAGGCTAATTTTAAAATTTTTGAGTGTTTTTTTACTCCTCACCCCAAGATATAGCTTAAGTTTTAATCGGCTATAAGCACTCAAAAGTTAGCTGATCAGAATAAACATATGACACTTGGGCACAAAAAGATCAACTGCAGGATAAAATATATCCTGACTACACTAGCCAAAATTAAAGCTCAGGTCGATATTAATAGCCAACCTTATCTCAGTAAGGCAAGGGTAATAGCGAGGAAGTTCAATATAAACTTTTTCATGCTCAGTGCAGCAGTGCAAAAAGTCCAATAAATGATTGCATGCAAGCAAGGGCTAGAACTCAATCCGCTTAGTGCTAATAGCCAGCTAATTGTAGATGGTCAGCTTTGACTACTAGAGTAAAACATCATCAAGAAAGGTTTTTCAATAGAACTAAGCAAGCTAGCAATCCATGTGAGGGTGAAATAGTCGCCTTAAGTGCTCATGTTTAGCGCATGGCAAAGCCACAGCCAAAAAAGCAGACACCAGATGCTTCTTCACAGTCAAGGCCATTAAAGCGATTACAAGCGACAACACACCGCCTATTGGGGTATGCCATCAACTAGAACATCGATTGCATTAGCGCCTTTAGCCGTGAGCCTAAAACAGCAACAGCAGCGTCACTTCCAGCTTGCTCGGTTAATGAGACCTCTCAGCTTGCGGCTTTGCCACGTTATGAGTCAGACGTTTAAGCCCTTTTCAAACATTATCCACCCGCATTATGGGCTACTTGCTGTTAACACAACGAACGGTCGTAAAAAGCAATATAGCCGCTAGTACTAGCAAATAGTACTAGCGGACGATACTTTGTAGAACCTCGATATCAACTAAATTACTCACTGAGCTTTTTAATAAGCCTAGCGTGCTGCTATCAACTAATTTATCGTCGTCATCTAACACAATATAGCCTTGATTTTTCATCGCGGTAATTAATGTTGCTTGCGCTTTTTTATCAATAAATTCAGGCGCATTAATATTGTTTAATACGGATAGGCGTTGAGCAATAGCCACCACTCTTTCATTTAACTCAAGCTTTTTAATCGGTGCTAATTGACTCAGTAATGAGGTAATAATGGCAACACGTTGCATAGTTTCATTAACACATTCTGCTATTAAACGTATTGTTGCCCGATTTTCATCGCCACTGCTTAATGACCAAACACCGGCTTTGCTTTGCTTTGCAATGCCCTCTTGTGCCAAAAACTGACAAACAGCTTGTACTTGTTGAACAACGTCATCGGCTGATTGCCATAAAAATAAATCTGTTTTTAATAATTCTATTAAGCGCTGAACTTGGCTCAGTAAACTGTCTTGACTGATTTTTGCGTTGCGCTCTAGTAAACGACAAACCAGTGATGGCAATATAAAGGTGTGCAAAATATTGTTGCGATAGTAACGCAGCTCCAAGATTGCACTGTCAGTTAAAGAAATAATTTCACCAAAGCTGTCTTGGTTTACCGTCACTTTATTAAGCAAAATCACGTGCTCTAACAATGCTGCACCACTGTCATCTGGTATGGTTAATTCCACATGGTATGGCGCAAAACGTTGCATGGCGATGAAAAAATCAAGTTGGCTGATTAACTCAGCTTTAGATAAGGCTTTATTTTCTGTTGCATGTAAAATCAGTGACACTAAAGCAACGCCATTTAACGCCGCACATTGGTTGATTGAAGTCATAACTTGCTGTGCTAACAAGTTAACACTGGGGTTTAGCCATTTAGGTTTTTGTGGGTCAATGGGGTCAATGGCTTGTTTCCAGTCAGGTACCTGGTTATTTAGAAACTGATTAACATTAATCGGCTCACCAAAGTTAACGTAGCCTTTACCATAGTTGCGCAAATTTCGTATCGCTTTAATCACGCCAAATATCGACTCACCCTTCTTTTGACTGCCACTCAATTCTTTATGATAAGTGCCCACTTCCATCACGTGTTCATAGCCAAGATAAACCGGCACTAAGGTTAATGGACGGTCAATACCGCGCAGCATACTTTGAATGGTCATGGCGAGCATACCGGTTTTTGGTGACAGTAATCGACCGGTTCGGCTACGTCCACCTTCAGAATAATATTTAACTGGGTAGCCACGTTCAAAAAGTAAACCTAAATATTCACGAAAAATAGTGGAATAAAGGCGATTACCCTTAAAGCTACGACGAATAAAAAAGGCGCCGGCCTTTCTAAAAATAGGCCCTGCTGGCCAAAAATTTAAATTAATACCAGCAGCGATGCGGGGTGTAACTAAGCCTTGTTGAAAAATTACATAAGTGAGTAGCAAATAATCCATATGGCTGCGATGACACGGCACGTAGATAATTTCATGCCCTTCTTGCGCTAAGTTGCGTAAACGCTCAGCTTTATTCACTTCGATACCGCTATACAGGCGATTCCATAACCAACCCAGAATGCGTTCGCCAAAACGTACCGTCACATCACGATAATCACCGGCAATTTCATCCATTATGGCTAATGCCTGCTTTTTAGCTTGTGCTTCAGTGATGTTTTTATTTTTTTCTTCTTCACTGATCACGCGTTTTATCGCGGGATTGACGATTAAGTTAGCGAACATTTGTTGACGATGCATCAGTCTCGGCCCTGTGGCCGCAATAATTTGTCGATGAAAGTGAAAACGTGCAATACGCATTAATTTTCGCGCACTGACTTCATCACTACCGTGCTTATCTGCCATGTGGCGAAATGAAATAGCGGCACTAAAGCGCACCAAGGTATGGCGACCTAAAAATAAAACAATGAAAAATTTGCGTAACCAGTTGGGAGATTCTTGATCGGCTAACAGCGTACCCACATTAGTATTGTTTTTTTCTTTCGTTGGAGTACGTCCCCAAATGACATTAGCTGGAATAAGTAGCGCGTCTAGTTTTTCATTATTAGCGTGAGCATTAAGCAATTCAAACCCTTGCGCTATTGCCGTAGTTTTTGTTGATTGGCGCCAATAAAATAATGCCGTGGGTTTTTCCAAAAACAGTAAACGTGACAAAATTTGACCATCAACATTCACGGGCGCTAATGGGTCAGGCAGATTGGCTTTTTTACAAGCGGTACGTAACGATAAAACATCGCTAGCCGATTGATGACGTAGCACATAAAATACCGGTTGCTCAGTGGTTAATTGACCTAAATTAATGATTTCATCGGCAACCACTTTGCAATGCACGAATAACTTTATTGGTAAACGTAGTAATAAATAAAATAATTTACGAATGGCTAACATCTTGTTTTACTCAGCTTTATTTGATCATTTATTATAACACTTAGCTTAAAAGTTGTCTCTTATACTAAGACTAAATTTTGGCTTGCGATGCTCGTTCTTAGCAGCTAATAATTAACTGTTAAAAGTGTTCAAACCAAGTACCATAATGAAATATAACGAATTTATTGAAATTAAGTCAAAATATAGCTTCATTTAGCAAAGAGGATTTTTATGCAAAATAGCGACCAATTACCAAAAATTGCCATATTTGTTGATGTACAAAATATTTATTACACCACACGAGATACTTTTCAACAGCAATTTAATTATCGCGCGTTTTGGCAAGAAATCAGCCAACAAGGTGATATTGTTTTGGCAAATGCTTACGCGATACAACGCAGTGACGACCAACAGCATAAATTTCAAAAAGCCTTAAAACATATAGGCTTTGATGTAAAACTCAAACCTTTTATTCAGCGTCGCGACGGCTCTGCAAAAGGTGATTGGGATGTCGGCATCGCCATTGACGTGATGGAAGCAGCAGCCGAAGTTGATATCGTTATATTACTTTCAGGTGATGGTGATTTTGATTTGTTGCTGAAAAAGATCATGTTACGCGACGGCGTAAAAACCCATGTTTATGGCGTCACAGCGCTAACCGCACAGTCATTAATTAATGCGGCGAGCGAATTCTTCCCTATTGATCGCAAGCTATTGTTGTAGTTAATGTTATGGGTAGCCAACTTGGCAATATTAAGTGTATGCTAAGAGAGCAATTACACAGAGTGCAAATAAATACTCTTCAATGCCGCGTAAGTTAAGTGCCAACTTTAGCTAAATTCTCAATTCAGGGTTGAGCTGAGAAAGACACTGGCCGGTCGATTTAAAAATAATGATACAAAAGGAACAAGTATGTCAGTAGAAGCATTACATAAAGTGATTTTATACCCATTTATTAACGAGTCACTTGCCAGTTTAAAAGCGATGACAAATCTTATTGGCGAGGCTGGTGAGGCTTTTGTCGACAGCGTTGATGATTTTCGTTTTAAAGGTTACGCGGTATGTTCTGAAGTCACTGGTGGCTTAGATGGGGTTATCATGATGCACCATTATCCAGAAACGGCTATCGCGATAGGTAACTCAGTTTGTGAACATATGTTTGAAGAAAAATATCAATATACTGAAATTAATGAAGAGTTAAGTCATGCCTTAGCCGAATGGGGTAATACTATTGTGGGTCGCTCAACCGACTTACATAGCCGTTACAGCTTAGATTATAAGTTTTCTAGCCCGTACTTTGTTCACAATGTAAATGATATGGAAAAATACTTAGCGGGTGTTACCGAGGTTATCACCGTGCCAATCACTATCGAAGGTGTTGGTCGTTATTATTTTAATCTCTTGATCCGCAATGTTGAATATCAAACTATCGGTATTAAACGAGAAGCCAGTACCGGTATTAGTAATCCTCACACCCAAACATTACCGCTAGACAGTAAAATACTTTTAGTTGATGACAGTGGCATGATCCGTAAAGCACTAAGACGTTATTTATTACAGCTTGGTTATAGCAATATTATTGAAGCTGAAGATGGTTCGGTTGCCGTGACTATGGTGCGGGATCACAAGCCTGACTTTCTATTTCTAGATGTGGTTATGGCGCAAATGAATGGTGACCTAGCATTAGCAAAAATAAGAGCTGATGGCAGTAAGGTGCCTGTGGTTATGTTATCTTCAATAACAGACCAAGTGTTGATTAAACGTTGTGAAAGCGAAGGTATCTCTGGCTTTATTTTTAAACCAATCAACGCTGATAATGGTGCAGAAATTATTAAGCAATACTTAAAAATAGCTTAACTAGCGCCCCGTTGATAATAATGTCCACTGGTTTATCAACAACGTTTTGAACGTCATAGGTTACAAATGACATGACTAATTCACGGTTACTTTTTTAATTGTAAGCTAATACTGTTAATAGAAAAAGAACGCTACTTTGCGCTTGTGGTGTCTTTTTCTAGCATCACGCCAATAACATTTAGATGAGGATGGCAAATTATTTTTCCATCCTTCTCGTGCAATTTTAATTTTTTAAAAATCAGAATACAGAGACAAAATTCTTTAGTAGAGATAGTAGAGAGTTTGTTTATCACCACCTACCAAACTACTAGCTAAAGATATCAATTGGTATTGGTCGTAGTTGCTTGCTACTTATTATCTTTTCTTTGCTCGCGTATTAATTTTAGCATGAAATTCAACTCACTCGGAGACGGAGTATTCATCGCGCTCTATCAAAGTAAATATAACCCAAGTAAAGGTTTTTACAGCCACCTTCATTAATGAGCACGCTGTTGGCAAGTATGAGTCAAATTAAACACTTTATAAAAGTGCATTCAAACTCGTTGCGAAGTTAGCCATCCCACAGTTCCAACTCAATCCTTATTCATACAAACCAACCGCATAATCATTTGTGATACAGCCCATTACAAATACTGTATTGACGGATTTTAGGTTGCTAAAAGTACAAATACACGCAAGTGTAGGTGTACCTTTTCATCGGTGCCGCAACCCGTTACAGTAATAAATTGATCCTAGCGATAGACATAATAACTAGGGTTACTGGCACGCACTTAATGGGGGGGGCAAAACATGACAAGCCTTTACCCTATTCATGGAGGGTATACCATCGTAAAGAATATTTAAGGTTCAGCTGGGCAATGGCTGCCCCAGTAACCATTGCTTACTCCTATCACAATAAAATACCTGTCAGTATCACTACTACGCCTAAGTATGCTTGTTACCTAGATATATTTCACAGCATTGCCCCGCGCAACTTCCCAGTGCAGTTGCCTGCGTTATTTTTCCTGCGACATAATTTGTCGTGCCATCTTATTAATCTATGAACTCAAATGGTTTTATACTTGGTTGTTAGTCTAGAGCATGGTGCTTAAAAGGTAATTATTATGAAAAATGATACAGAAAGGCTTGCCGCAATAACTAAAGCAGCACAAGCGTTCTTTGTTAATGACAATAAAGCCGCTAAGCGTTGGTTAAATCATCCAGTTCGCGGCCTTGATAACAAGCGGCCTATCGATATGATTAATACCGACGAAAATGCTAGCATTGTCTTAAATTTAATTGGTTGCTTAGACCATGGGATGTTTGTCTGAGGGAGTTAAAATGAACACTGAAATCGATATTGAAACGCTAAAAAAGAACCCTGAGATCTATCGGGACACTGTTCAGTTGGTGAAGCGTCCTGATGGTCTATTCTGCAAACACCCATCAGACTTCTTTAATCGTAATTACTTGAAGCACGTTAGCTCTATGACAAACGAAGAGGTTGCTAAGAATTTAGGGATTACACCTAAGCACTTATCTAACTTCCTTAATGAAAAAGTAAATATTGATCCACACTTTGCCGTTAGATTAGCAAGAGCTACAGGCTTCTGTGTGGGAACTTGGTTAGAAGCACAGCGTAAGTTCGATACTTACCACTCAGCTAAATAACAAGCACAAAAAAGGTCAGCTATCATGGCTAACCTGTTCGCCTCTTTGGGAAAGTGCTCAAGGCCAATTAGAATCGTTGTCGTCATACCTTGTGATGGCAGGAACAAGCACATCAAGCAATGCCCAGTTTTTATCGCTTGTTACATCATCGTCGGTCAGTATATCAATGATCTTTATGACTTCGTCGTATTGCTCCCTAGAGGTTATGCCGTCCACGGGATGAAACCGTAATTCAGCTTGTAGTTCCTGCCCTAAACGCATTATTTTTTCAGTGTTCATAGTGCCCCCTGCTTAGCCAATTCTATTTCTAACCGTTCCATTGCAATAACTTTGTTAGCGTATTGAGACTTTTCCTTGAGGGACGAAACCTTTATACCTGTTGCTCTATGCTTGATTTCAACACCAGTCTCAACACTTCCAACATGCGAGTGTTCACCTTTACAAATGCTAATATCTAAATCACTCTCATTCATACTGAATCCCTTGGCCTTTAACAATAAATACCTGAACCACTCCCATCTAAAGTAAGCTCTTTTCCATTAGCATCGATGAATTTAATAGGGGCTTTGAGTAGAATAAAAATAGCAACAACATCACAAGGGTATACAGCCAATTTACCCTCTATCTTGCCCACTGTACTCCCAAGCATGATGTCATGAAAACTTCTCAAGATAGCTTTGGCTTCATTTGGCTCATACACTCTTTTAATTTCAGCTTCTAAGGCTGGGATAGGTACATCAGAGATATAATCTTTTTTAGATGATTGGAATGTAAGCATTTTTGTTATTACTCGCTAAAGGCTATTTCAATGAACCGTACAGTTCTTACAAAAAAATCTAACCACCACAGTCAACCCTTTTTCCTTTTCAGGTCTAAGCCACCCTGTTCGGGCAGTGTTCAAGACCTCATATAACCATCTCAAGATATCAATTAGTAGCGACAAAATAGGTCGCTAAATATATTTCATACCAGGCCCTTATCAGAGGAAGAGGAAGACGACTACACTCACTATTCACCGGTACGAGCGAGAACAACGGTAAATAAGTTTGTTACCGCTATAGCACGCTAGGGTTAATGAACCCGCATGTTCAACTAATAACATATTCTTCCTGAGGCTCGTCTAGGTCATAGTTTTCAATGGACTTTAACAAACGACGGATCACCCTAGACTTGAGCTGCAAGGGTTCTATAATTTGAATATCTTGAGATTGACTTAAAATCCAATTTTCAAGTTCCAAAGTGTGTAGCAAAGAGATAGTGACCGTATCCCAAGTGTCATCATCGCTTTCAATTTCTTGGGAAGCGTTTACTTCACTTTCATTAAGCAAACGCTTTGCATACCCTCTTACCCGCATTTTCACAACGACTTTTTCACCATTAACAACCACGTCTAAGCTATTCTTTTTAAGATAATCCTTGGCATTAAAATCGCTTTCAAACGTTTCATTTAATAATATTGCATTTCTTACACGGTGAACTAATAAATGCCGCGGTTCGTCATATTGGTAAAAATAGCAAACTAGCACTAATTTTGTGTCACGCACGATCAAACCTAGTGGAGTTATGGTGTGAACTTTAACTGACTTGCCATAACAAATATCAAGTTTACGTTGCTCTAATAAACCTTGTGATATTGTCGATTGAATATTTTCATCAGAAATAACAGGTGAAAGATATAATCCATGAGGCAAACTAGCCACTTTATTTGGCCAAGTACTTATTCTAGCCGCGCTATTTAGCACATCTGCTGACTTCTTAAAAACAGCATCTAATTGCTGATATACAGATAGCGGTAAATGATTTTTTAAATGTCGCTCTACTAGGTGCAAAGACAAAGCTTCCTCGGCTGAAATAGCCGGTAAAAATGCCTGGGCATTATCTTTAGCATAAGACCACTTAAACCCTTCCGGTGAGTCAATACTTATCAAACTAAATACGTCACCTAACTCGACTAGATCACGTTCAACAGTGCGTTTACTGACTGAAAAACCTCTACAATCGAGCGCAGTTAACAGTCGTTTAGCGGTTGTCCAACGTGGATAAACAGGAATTAACTGCATCATACTCATAACACGAACAAGGGTTTTTGATTTAGCTGTGGGCATATAAATGTCTTATCAATACTTGGTTATTATTATCTTTTGGCAAAGACTAGGGTAAAACGTTGCGACATATTACGTCGCAATATTTTCTTATTCTATGCCCCTAAGAAGAAAATTAGCAACTTTACTTTCCAAGTTACGCATCACTCCTTTACTGTTTAAATATGGACAAAGTTAAATACTATGACACCGCAACAACTTCAAACTATTCAATTATCAGAAAAGTTAAGTGCTTTAGCAGCGAGTAACACCATTTACTTAGATTTATCAGCATTATATGACCGACCTTTACATGTTCATACTAAGTTAGTTGAACATTTACCCGATAACCTTATTAATTTTATCAACCTTGAACATTTAGTGTTAACGGGCTTTTATAGTTTAAGGTCATTATCAGTTTTATTTAGTTTAACGAAATTAAAAACCCTAGAGTTAAGTTTATGTGATGCGTTAGGTAATGAAATTGACATACAGTGGCTGAAAAAAATAGCGGTTTTATCGTTAAAAGTTTGTTGTTACTCCCCTGCAAAACCAATAACGCACTTTGAGCAGTTAACACAAATAGGAAAGCTAACAAACCTGACAAAACTAACTATATATGACCTTACTCAGTTAATTTCGCTCTCAGGCATTGAAAAATTAACTAATTTAACTGAGCTTTCGATTCGAAGTTGCTATGGGCTAGTCTGTATAGACGCAATAACAACTCTGCCAAATTTAACTAAGTTAGAGTTACTAGATTGTGATTCATTAAGTAAGTTAGACGGCTTGATCTTATTACAAAAAATAAGCTATTTATGGCTATGTTTACCACGTTATTCAGGTTCATATAAAGAAATAACTCAGCTAATAAATCTAGAAACATTAGAGATAGACGGTAAAGTATGTAAACAACTTACTTCATTAAATGATTTTTATAAATTAAAAAAACTACAAAGGTTAAGCTTATTGGGAGGTTCGAAATTATTGTCACTTAATGGTATCGAAAATTTACTCATGCTTACTGAATTAACAATTAATGGCTGCCATCAGCTTAAAAATATTGAAGCATTAAGCTCGCTCGATAAGTTAGCTGAATTAGCAATTTATGATTGCCCTCAACTCAAAGATATTAAAGTACTAAATTCACTCAATAAATTGACAGAATTAAATATTATAGAGTGTAATGCTATTGATAATATTGATTTTGCACAGTGGCAAGTACCTGAATGCTTGAAAAAATTAACACTTTATCATTCGGGTAACTTACATTTATTTAATATAGTTAAGCTAATAAACCTAACGACACTAATCCTGATCGGGAAAAGCAGAGAAAATAAAACAACATGGTGTTCAATCGAAGATATTGGCGAATTACTCTCGGTGCAAGAGCTACTTCTCGCTAGAAGTATCACCATACATTCATTAAAACCTTTAAAGAAGTTATCAAAATTGACCACGTTAAACCTTGCAGACCGTCAAATAGTTTTAGTAGCTGATACAAAGACATTGCAGCTGCAATATTTAGAATATATTCATTTAACTGGTTGTGAGCAATTAGAAAACATTAATGTGCAAAACCTCTTGCCCAAATTAATTAAAGTGCCAATAGATCATGAGGGCCAGTAACCATAACGGCTGAACTAAATAATATCGCTGCATTGTACAAAAATGCGTTTGTGATCGCTAAATAAAGGGATATTTTGATACTTTTTTAGTGCCCGGACAAATCAAAGTGTATTTAACAAGTGCTAAAACCTAAATATCGTCACGTTCAATTTTCATGTCGATGAAATCGACATAGTGAGTGTTTTACCTATTTTCTTCATTAGGCTCACTAGCTACAACCTACATTAGCAAATAATAAAAATCAGGTATAAAAAAACCTCGAATAACGAGGTTTTAATTACTGCGCAGTGCAACTACAGGTACATCAAAACACTATTCTATATTCTGGATCTGCTCGCGCATCTGCTCAATTAACACTTTTAACTCAACCGCTGAGTTGGTGATATCGGCATTAATAGATTTTGAACCTAAGGTGTTTGCTTCACGGTTAAACTCTTGCATCATAAAGTCTAAACGTCGGCCTTGTGCACCGCCTTTTTTCAATATGCTGCGGGTTTCTTTTACGTGACTAAATAGACGGTCAATTTCTTCGTCAACATCCATTTTTTGCGCCAGTAATACAAGCTCTTGCTCAACACGTGATGATTCAAGTTCAATGTTGGCATCCGCAAACTTGTCGGTAATGCGCTTACGTTGCCATGCTATTATTTCTGGCATGTGGCCTTTGACTATATCGGCTTGCTCGATAATACCATCTAAGCGCTGCTCAAGAAGCATCTTAAGGTTTTCACCTTCATCGGTACGAGCAACAATAAAGTCTTTTAATGCTTGGTCAAAACCGGCCAGCACTTCTGCTTGAATGGTATTCATGTCAGCTTCTTCTGCTTCCATCACACCAGGCCAACGCATAATTTCAACGGGGTTTACCGTCGCATTATTGGCTAAACTTGCGATAGTATTGGCATGGCTCATTAATTCGGCAGCTAGCGCTGTATTTAAGGTGATTTTACTTTTTTCTGCTGGGTTAGCATTAAAACGTAAATTACATTCTACTTTTCCGCGATTTAATTGCTTGCGAAATCGTTCTCTTAATACTGGCTCTATGCTTCTAAATTGCTCGGGTAAACGAAAATAGGTTTCGAGGAAACGTTGATTAACAGAACGGATTTCCCAAACGGCATTGCCCCATTCGCCCTTAATTTCATGGCGTGCGAACGCTGTCATACTATGGATCATTGAGTCTCCTAAATTTTTTAAATTAACATTGTGGTGAATTATGCCCTAGCTACTACTGGGTATCTACATTAAAAAGGTGTAGTTAGTGAGATCATGGTGGCAAGATACCCACTCCACGTCAATATTAAGTCTTTGCTTGCTGCCAGCGCGCTTTAATATGGTCTGCAACGCGAAACGAGTTGGCATAAATGGTAAAGGTGTAAGGCACACTGCCGCCTGTTGGCATAAATGAAGCGTCGGTAACAAATAAGTTTTCAACCTCATGTGTTTGGCAGTTTTTATTCAATACTGACGTTTTAGGGTCATGACCAAAACGACAACCACCCGCCATTAAGTTGGTGGGTGGCGAACTGCTCACCGATGATGAAACGTTGCTCGCGCCCATTTCTACTAATAACTTTTCAGCTTTTTCAGCGAGATACTCACCTACAGCTAAATCGTGATTATGTGCGCCAATACGTACTTTTGCCACAGGGTCGCCCCACTTATCGGTGACTTCATCATCTAAGGCAACAAAACAATTATCGGTTGGCAACCAGTCATTAAACACTTCAAAACGGAGTGTTTTATAACTAGTGAATTCAGTTTTCATGCTTTGTTTGAGGGCTTCACCCCAAACTAGTGTTTCACTATTTTGACTTTCATCATATTGCCACTGCGTGCCTTGTGCACGCGAAATAGGATTTTGATAAAACAAGAAATCTATGGTGCCGCCTTTGGCTTTGCCATCGCGATTAATGCCGGTAAAAGCTTTATCATCAATTTGATACCAGTCTTGTAACGCACGATTAATAAAAGGCCCTACCTGGGTAAGTTGTGTTTTTTTCTCTTCGGTTAAGTCTTTATAAAAGAAATCACCACGACCTGTTCCACCGGCACTAAAAACTAAATTTTTACCTACTTGGCCGGTATTGTTGGCTAAACCGTTAGGGAATTTTTCGCCTTTAGAAGCCAATAACAAACGTGAGGTTTCAATGGCTTGGCATGCCACTACATAATATTTAGCCTGAACAGTTTTTTTGCGCCCTGCTTGATCATAATAGTGCACGCCAGATATTTCACCTTGGCTATCGGTCGCAATGTTATACACTTTTGCATGGGGTGTTATGGTGCAATTACCCGTAGCCACTGCGTGGTTCAATAATGCCGCTCGGCCACCACCTTTCGCGCCTGACGAACAACCATAACTGCTGCAATAACCTGAATATTCACAGCTATTTCTGCCCATTGCCGGTTGAGATAGTATCGCTCTAGGCACTGGCACTGTGTGATAACCTATTTTTTCTGCACTTTCGTCTATCCACGATGAAATGGCATGTTCAGCCAAGGGTGGGTACGGAAAGTCGGTTGAACGAGGTTCTTGATGTGGATGTACAGTGGCTCTGCCTGATACACCAACCACCTTTTCAACTATCGCGTAGTAAGGTTCTAGCTCATCATAACTGATCGGCCAGTCAACGACATTGGCACCTTTAATGGCGCCAAATTCAGTTTTCAAACGAAAATCTACCGGCTTTAAACGATGAAAGTAGCCACTCATAAAATTTGACGAGCCACCAACTACGGTGCCATTCCAAAAGCTCCAACCTGATTCACTGGTTGCTTCGCCTTGCCAAAAGCTTTCACCTGCGGCGTTTTCATATTCTTCTTCAATAACATGCTGCTCGTCTTCAAGTTTAGGGTTGTAAGCATCACGTAAGCTGATCGCGAGTTCATCTTTATAAAACTCTTTTTCTGTTAACCAAGCGCCTTTCTCTAGCACTAACACTTTAGCGCCTGCGTTGGCTAAGGTATAAGCCACTGGTGAAGCGCCTGCGCCACTACCCACTATACAAATGTCATATTTCATGCTTTTCGAGTTCCTATTTGCTTGCCCATATATTGCTGATGGCTGACAATTTGTGTGCTTGTTGTCTTGGAAAACGGCGCTTTGTTACTCAGCACAATAGGTTGTTTACCAGGTAATTCATAATAACGCTGCCCAGCTTGAGGTAAGGGAAAACCCGCTTGATGATCTAACCATTGCCAACCTATACCATTAGGATTACCACCATAACTTGGCGGTGTCAGCATGGCCTCGAAAATATAACTAACTAAATTACTTAACCAATTCTCGCCCGCGCGTGAGCGACTAATGGCCCGCAATATTTTTTCTTTTTCATCAAAGCTTAATAACACAAAATTTTTCTGTAATTCACTGTTGCTGAAACCATTTAGCCAGCCAACGCCTTTATAAATAAATTCAATTTCATCGTTGTCGGTGGGCTGTTGAAACACTACATTGTATAAATACTGTGTTGCTTGAATTTCTTTTGCACTAGGGCCCGTTGGCGACTCAGGTAATAAATGCGCAATTACCGCTTCAAGGGTTAACCAAGGGTCAGTTTGCAATACCTGGGCAAATTGCTCACTCGCCAGTGTTGACCAAGCACGTAATGGCATAGCGGCAACCATAGTCGCGCCCGCTGCAGATTTTAGTGCACTGCGCCTGGAAACTTTCTTTTGTAGCCATTTGGGCGTGCGAAAATTTTCATCAAAAAATGAGTTCACTGGCGACATTGCTTTGTTCGTTGTTTGCTTTCGAACCATAGCTTTAACCTTTTGCACTTGAATCATTTAAATTTTCCTTATTATTTTTTACCTGCCATTTTGCGAGAAAAGTCAGCCAGTACTGCGCAGAATACTGCAAGTCGTCAAGTAATTCAGCGGTATCTTTGGACAACAACATTTGGCCGGTATTGGTTGAAACATACATATGCGGGTAACCTTGCACGGGTGGCAATGACTTCATAAAAGCTTCGTTTTCATTGCTGTCACTCACGCTTATTTTAAGCAGAACATAATTATCATGCAGCGCTTGGTAAATTTTAGGATTTTTCGCTAGAAAAGCATCCATTTTATGACACCAAGTACACCAATTGCCGCCAATTTCAATTAACACATTTCTGTTACTGGCTTGCGCGATGCCAATGGCTGCTTGCGCGTCTTTAAACGGGTCGCGCTTATCGTCATAAACTTTACTGTATAACGGCAATTCGTTTGCAGTAGCAATTGTTGACGGGTGTGCAGAAGCTTGCGCACTTACTGGGCTGGTGAGCAATAAACTTGATAACAATACACTCGCTAACCATAAAACAATAAACAGCTGAAATTTCATAAATTCTCTCTACGTCAATAATATTCAATGGCCACTAACAACAAACCCACAATAGAGTGACCTTATATTAATTAACTATATTTCAAAATACTTGTAACGTCATTATGTCAAATTGCTATCCGAACGATTATAATGCGCAGCAATTATACTATGATAGGAAATGCAACATGCGTCCAAGCGGCAGAACTTTAGGGCAAATACGTCCTGTAACCATTACGCGTCAATTTACCGCTCATGCAGAAGGCTCAGTGCTTATTGAGTTTGGTGATACCAAAGTTATATGTACCGCCACAGTGGAAACCGGTGTACCGCGTTTTATGAAAGGCCAGGGCAAAGGTTGGATCAACGCTGAATACGGCATGTTACCTCGCTCTACTCACACGCGTATGCGTCGCGAAGCCGCCAATGGCAAACAAAGTGGCCGCACCTTAGAGATTTCTCGTTTAATAGCGCGTTCATTACGTGCTGCGGTTGATTTAGCTGCATTGGGTGAAAACACTATTACGATTGACTGTGATGTTATTCAAGCTGACGGTGGCACACGTACCGCTTCAATTACCGGCGCTTGTGTCGCTTTGGTTGATGCACTAAACCATATGCGCGCTAAAGGTATTATTAATAACAATCCCCTTAAGCACATGATTGCTGCTGTTTCTGTGGGTATCTATAAAGGTGAAGCGATTTCTGATTTAGAATATGTGGAAGATTCTGCCGCTGATACTGATATGAACGTTGTCATGACCGAAACCGGCAAGTTAATTGAAGTGCAAGGCACAGCTGAAGAAGAACCCTTTAGCTTTGACGAAATGCAACAAATGCTCGCACTTGCTAAGAACAGTATTAACGAACTGTTTGATATTCAAAAAACCGCTTTAAATTAAGCCAGACAGGAGCTAATTATGAAAGATTATCAACGCGAATTTATTGAATTTGCTTTAGCTAAACAAGTGTTACGTTTTGGCGAATTCACCTTAAAGTCAGGCCGTATTAGTCCTTATTTTTTTAATGCGGGTTTATTCAATACCGGTGGTGATTTAGCACGTTTAGGACGTTTTTATGCCGCGGCATTGCAAGATTCTAGCATTGACTACAATTTGTTGTTTGGCCCTGCTTACAAAGGCATTCCTATTGCCACCACCACAGCAGTTGCACTTTCTGACAGTTACAATATTGATATGCCATATTGCTTTAACCGCAAAGAAGCTAAAACCCACGGTGAAGGTGGCAGCTTAGTAGGTTCACCCCTTGAAGGTAAAGTGATGCTGGTTGATGATGTCATCACCGCAGGCACTGCCATTCGTGAGTCAATGCAAATTATTCAGGCTCACGGTGCTGAATTATCCGGTGTTCTGATTGCCTTAGACCGACAAGAAAAAGGCCAAGCAGAGCTTTCTGCCATTCAAGAAGTTGAGCGCGACTTTAATACCAAGGTCATTTCTATTGTTACCTTGGCTGACTTAATCAGCTACTTGGAAGAAAAACCAGACATGACTAACAGCTTGGCTAGCATTAAAAAATATCGTGAAGATTACGGTATTTAAGTAATAAATTAACTCTTGCTATAGTCAGTAAATGGTAGCGTCACCAAACGTAAAAAGCCTGCAAAATTGCAGGCTTTTTTGTTACTAAAAATCGTATCACAGGCTCAGCGATCACTAGGCAGTTAGCTCGAATTGATAGCTTGCTGATTTTTCATAGGCTTGATTAATAGTAGCGTAAAATTTTTCAATGCGGCCCGCTCTTTCATCAACCGCTATTGGTCGGCTTGGCACTAAGGCTTCTTGCGCTGATAAGGTTTGGGCAATTTGACGATCAAAAGCTTTACTACTGTCATTATTTTCAAGGCTAGTGTCACTTTGCAGCAGCGCTTTATCAGGATATAACTGACCTAACTGCGGCTTAGCCTCAACATTGTCAGCACTGATATTCGTTAACTCTGCCTGAGCCTCTAAAATAATACTAGCCGCCGAAGCAGCAACGCGAATATCTTGTGCTGATGGATTAGCCGGTGCTAAGGCAGCCGCTTGCACTTTATTCATTTTAGCAATGGTTTCTGTTGGCTCACCTGCAATAGGCGTTAAATCAACAGAGACTTCACCAGCAACAGCATATTTTTTACCATTTGGCCCAATTTCATATGAATAAGATGGCGCGCCAGTAAATGAACCACCAACGCCAGCATGAGCGTTTTCATGATTACGCACCGCTTTATCGCGATTTTCCAAGCTGCGAATAATTTGTGTATTGGCCAACTCTTCCGCACTCGATTGTTGGTCACGACTTGCGCTTTTTTGCCCCGGTTTTGCTTCTCCAGAGCTCTCGCTATTTTGCTTATTAGCCTCTTGTTCTGAGTGCTTTGCTGAGTCTTGCCCTGAGCTATTGCCTGAGCCATCACCTGAACTATTGTGTGAACTATTGCCAATAACATCGTTAGCGAGCTCAGCTTGTTTACGTAAGCTGGCAAAATCTACTTGCTGATTGTTTTGTGCGGGAGTGCGGCCACGTTCTTTGTCAGAGGCCGGACCTTTTTCGGCGCCTGATTGACTCGATGGCTCAGGTTTTGTGATGACTTCTCTTTGCTGATTTTCACGACGTAAGCTATCTGTCTGCAGGTTTACCACAGTTTGTATGGGTAGATGAGTGTTTTGTGGCGTGATATTCATAACCGCTAAACGGTAACGTCCAATAACGAGCCTAAGTTTTCATCGGCTGATTGCATCACTTCAACAGATGCCTTCGCTTGAAATTCTGCCACCCGCAAATCTATGAGTGACTGCGTTAGGTTTACCGGACTATCACCCTTTTGTTGAGCTAGCTCGTTAACATTAGCCACAGGAGCATTACTTGCTTGAGCGACGCCATAAGATTCAGCCGCTAGGCTAGTACTAGTCGCTATATTTTCGGCCGCTTTAAAAACATCTTCATTCGCTTTTTGAAGGCCTTGTGCACCAAGATTAAAGGCGGATTGAATTTCCACAAAATACTCCTCAATGATTACTGACACTTACGCTGTACTTATACTCTGTACTTATACTCTGTACTTATACTCTGTAGTTATCTGCTAAATTTACGGTTCAACTTAACATTCAGTTGCCTGCTCAATTATCAACCAAAAGTGTTAAAAAGTAAACCGTTACTCTTTAACTAAGATGTTCAGTTAACCAGCGTTTCAATATCGCTAAAAACTCAGCCTGATGAGATATAAATGGCGCATGTGAGGCTTGTTCAAATATATAACTTTGGCTGTGAGGGGCAAGTTGATCAATCAAAGCAATAACTTGTTTGGGTACTAAACCATCAAGCTTGCCGTATAGGCGTAAAAATGGTTGATGAATATTTTGTAGCTGTAAAGACAAATCTGAGCTTTCTAATAAACTTAATGAGTCGTCTAACACCTGTCGCGTAGGCTGTTCATATTGCATAACTAGCTCACGAATTTGTTTAATGTCTTGGCGAATATGTGGACTACCCATGGCTTGAATTTTCAAAAAATTACTAATAGTTTTTGTCGTGTCTTGAGCAAGTTGTTGATGAAACAATGCCAAAACACTGGCCTTAATGCCCGGCCAATTATCTTGTGCTACAAACTGTGGCGAGCTCGCCACAGTCACTAGCCCTAACACTTGCGCTGGGTGCTGAATAGCAACTTGACTGGCGACTAATCCCCCTAACGACCAACCAATATAAACGGCGGGTTTATCGACCGCTTGTACAATAGCCTCTGCTATCTCAACTAATGAATATTGAGTCAGTTGTACTGCTTTATTAGTCGCAAAGCCTGGCAGATCAACGGTGATCACTTGAAAGTTGGCTTGCAGCTGCGCTAAACAGGGTTGCCAAACAGCCGAATTAAGGCCCCAACCATGGATGAATACCAAAGGAATACCTTGGCCTTGGCTGGTAATTTTTAATCTTTCTGCCATGCTCTTTTTCATGCTGAGTGTCATGCTGAGTGTCATGCTTAATGTGCTCAATATCCGGTAGGCGCACAGTTTAACTAAAGGAGGCTGAAAATGGAATTTAGCAGCAAGCGCAATAGGGAAATACTATTAACTTTACAGCAGACATTGCGCCAAGAGATGAAAAAAGTCAGCCTAAAAATAAGCGGCTGCTCCTTATGTGGTAACACTTGCCAACATCACCCATTACTTTGTCAGTATTGCCAAGCAGATTTACCTTATTTTAATCACCAACATCTACCTTATGATTTATTATTATGGCCCGCCGTTACAAAACTGATCCCCATCAAACATTTTGATCACCTATTAGCCATTGCGCCTTATGTGTGGCCCTTCAATACTTGGATTAGTCAGTTAAAATATCAACATAAAACCGAATTAGCCGAGCTGTTATCTTATCTACTTATTCAGCACTGGCAGCAATATATTAGCCTTGAAAGCACTAATTTAATGCCCGACAACACCCGGGTCGTGCCGGTGCCATTACATTTAAAAAAGTGGCAAGAACGCGGGTTTAACCAAGCAGACCTGATTGCGCGCAAGTTCGCCCAAAGTGTTGGTTATCTTTATCAAGCAGATCTAGTGATCAGGAAAAAATTGACAGACAGTCAGGTGGGTAAGTCAGGTAGCGAACGCAGAAAAAATTTAAAACAAGCTTTTAGCTTACATATCAAGCCAAAGGCAAGCTTACCTGAGCATGTTATTTTGATTGATGATGTGGTGACCACAGGCACAACCGCCAATGAAATTTGTAAGCTGCTAAAAAAAAATGGAGTGCAAAGTATTACACTCCTGAGTTTATGTTTAGCGATTCCTAGCTAGCGCTTTATTCTGCCAAGTTGGCACTAAAGGCTTTAGCAAAGAATAAACTGTTGGCAATAATCTTCATGCTGCCCAAAAAGTAGCCACGAAAAGCTAGGTTGTCAGTACTCGCAATAATGCGACCTTTACCGACATTGTGAGCCACTAGTGTCGGGTTATTCGCTAAACGATTCACTAAATTTTTATCGGTATAACCACTAAGCAAAGGTACATTACTGTATTTTGCTACCGTTATAAATGGCTGCGATGTTTGCTCCATAATTATGGTGCTATTTCGAAATACCGGTAACTTAATGTTTTGATAACCGTATGCTAGCGGATGACTGACATCTAATTCAGCTTGAAAAATAGCGCCAGCAATACGTTTGCGACCCGCCAGTTGCTCTTTATCACCGTAAGTTAATTTATCCGTATCAAATAACTGGTCGATATGCGCTTTACTGACAAAATCAATTTTTAATAATTCTATTTCTGAGAACCAAAGTGCGGCGCGTTTTTGACCAAATAGCACACCACCATTAGCTAACCATGAAGTTAATTCACTCTGTACCTTGCTGTCTAACGCATTATACCGGCCATCAACCATAATTATATGGCTATAGTCAGCTAAATTAATCGCGGTTAAGCGTGGCATTTCAACGACCGTGACCGGAATTTCCAGTAGACTATCAAGATAGTAAAGTATTTCACCTGCTTCATATTGAGATACCCCTTTACCACCCACCAATAATACTTTCGGCGCTGAAACTGGGCGAAATGAACTACTGCCAATATCAATGCCCTTTGCGGTTAATCCCGTATCTAAAGCGTTAAGCGCTATCTGGCTTTTAGCCGCAAAGTCAGTAAGAATACTACGCCAGTTTTCTACTTGCTGAGTACCCGCTGGTATAATAATAGTGCCTTGTTCGAAGGTTTTAACTGCGCCATTAACTGTCGCGGAAAACGCCTTAGTGGCTACTTTTGCCTTGATCTTAGCCTTGGTAATTTTATTTAACAGTTTGGGCGCTAAAAAATCATGCCATTCAAATGCATAGGCGTAAGCCAACTTGCTGACATCAGCAGCTTTTACAGCGCTAGGTTGCCATGGTTTCTCTTCCGTTTTTAAACCCCAAGTACGTCCAACAGGCGCAAACTTTATGTTCATGGCGAGTGGTAACGTCCAGCCTGAGACATCATAAAAGGTATTATCTTGAAAACTTTGTTGTTGATTAAATAGCGCTTTAATCACTCGGTATTGCGGCTGCTCTAATGGAATATAATAACTATACTGAGCAAAATAAGTTAACTCATTAATTTTATAATCTTGCTTAAGGGGATAAACCTTAATTTGATGTTGCTGCAACTTATTTAAAAAAGTCTCTAGGCGATAATGATCTTGGGTTTCAGTAAAAATATAACCATTAAAGTTTTCATCGCTAGCTTTTTTTTGTGCCCGTTGGTAGAAGTCTTGTCGATAAGCTTTAAATTTTTGTTGGTTTTTCCACGCACCTTCAATGGTTGATAACGACGTTAACACATGGTTTTGTATCCCGTATTCAAAGGTCAGTAAGCCATTAATGGTATCTTGCTGTAAACCTCGACTACTGGCTTGTTCAAACAAAATACCAATGCCACCATTAATGTCTGGATACGTTGAGCCCTTGCCGTAATAAAAATCATCAAAGCTTTCTTCACTGTAATATAAACGCTCTTTTTCATCGAGTGCTTTGGCGTGATAGGTCGCGAGTAACCGCGTTAGCTCGGTATTTTTTTCTGGTGTTAAAGGATGCGTTCGTGTGGGAATACCTGGCTGAAAAAAATAGCTGCTATTAGCGCCCATTTCATGAAAATCACCTAAAACATTTGGCTGGTATTGATGAAAATAGGGTAGGCGATTTTGACTTTCTTTTTGCGACAATAGCAACCAATCGCGGTTTAAATCAAAACCAAAATGATTGGTACGGCCCGTGCGCCAGTTTTGATGATGTTCGATATGGTTTGGATCTGAATTCTCAGTGATACCACTATGGGTCGCCACCCAATTAACAAATCGATCCATGCCGTCTGGGTTAATGCTCGGCTCTATCACAATAATAGTGTCGTTAAGCATATCGGCCACGGCTTTATCTTGCGATGCGGCTAAATGATAAGCCAGCACCATAGCCGCATTAGTACCGCTAATTTCATCACCATGCACACTATAACCTAACCAAACCACAATAGGGTCTTTAGCAGAGGCGGCTATATCTGAGCGCCGTGCTAAAATTTTCTCAAGGTTATTTAAGTTTTCAGGACTTGAAATAGTTAATAAAATTTGTGAGCGAAACTGTGTAGTTCGACCCATTTCTTCAATTTGGAGGCGAGTTGACGATGCCGCGACTTGCTCTAGATAGTTTATTACTTGATCATGGCGTGGATGGCGTTCACCAATACCAAAGCCCAAAGCGGATTCTGGCGTTGGCACTTTTTCGCTATAAACTGCGCCTTTGGGCAAGTATGTACCTACATCGGCACTAAAAACGGTAAACGAAGCACTTAATAAACAAAATATTACAATTCGATACAACGATAACAACATGCGAGATCTCCTGGTTCAATAGTTAGATAAAATAACAAAATAATGCCATATGAACTAGTTATCTCGCGATAATTGCCCATTTATCTGTTTTATTGTTAACTTTTCAGCTGCTGGCTATATAAATTATGCTATCTAGGGCTAGCACCAAATGACAGACAAGCGTAAAATTGTTATACTTGAGTAAAATAGTCGGGTATTGAAAAGTTCAAGCCCAGTAGGGAGAGTAAATAGTATGATGGTTAACATTTCAGAAACTGCACAAGAACACTTTGTAAAACTACTTTCTGGGCAAGCTGAAGGTACGAGTATCCGTGTGTTTGTTGTAAACCCGGGTACAGCAAGCGCTGAATGTGGTGTATCCTACTGTCCGGCTGACGCTATAGAAGCTGACGACATTGAATTAAAGTTTGAAAACTTTTCAGCTTACATAGACGCCGACAGTAAGACTTATTTAGAAGAAGCAGAAATAGATTTCACCTCTGACCAAATGGGCTCGCAATTAACCTTAAAAGCGCCAAATGCTAAGTTACGTAAAGTGGCCGATGACGCGCCATTATTTGAGCGTGTTGATTACTTCTTAAAAGCTGAGGTTAACCCTCAGCTAGCGAGTCATGGCGGCGATTGTACGCTAATGGAAATCACTGAAGACGGTTATGCTGTATTACAATTTGGCGGTGGCTGTAATGGTTGTGCCCAAATCGATGTTACCGTTAAAGACGGCATTGAGAAGCAATTGATCGAAATGATGGCGGGTGAAATCAATGGCGTAAAAGATATGACAGAGCATGAACGTGGCGAACACTCATACTACTAATAACCTGCTGTTTTCAGTAAGGTTTTAATGTCATTATTAGAAAGGATAGGCCAAGATCCACAACGCAGTATGCAGCGTTTTCTCAGTGGACTTGGTCTTTTTATTATCGGCGTTTGTTTTATATTTCTCGGTTACTATCAGCACTATCTTTGGCAAATTCTCGGCGTGGTTATTTTAGCTGGCGGTTGTTTACTTGCTATTTACGCTTATATCGGATTATTTGCTAATCGTTTGTATCATATATTTAATCACACTAAACCTTAAATTACTCACCTTAAAAGTGCTTCTCTTAAAAACACTAAGCTATAAATAATAAGTGCTAAAAATTATGCTTATTTCGCTGATAATGCCAAGCTAATGTAATACCCCGTGCTAACATAAATATTGAAAATGCCGCCCACAGACCATGATTACCATAATCCTTTAATAGCCACCATACCGGAAAAAAGCAGCCAAAAGTGGCGATTATCATGCTATTTCTCATAATATGCGCCTGCATCAAACCAATATACACACCGTCATATAAATAACACCAACAGGCCAGTAAGGGTAAAGCGACAATCCAAAATAAATGTTGCTGGGCATAATCAACCACAGCCGATATATCGGAGATACTGACAATAAAATAATTGCCCGCCAGATAAAACAATAAACTATAAGCGAGCGCAAATATGCCAGTCCAAAAAAGCGCAATATTGACACTGACAAACATGCTTTTTTGATTATTCTCTCCTTTCGCCTTACCTACCATCACTTCCGCTGCATTGGCCACACCGTCTAAACCAAACGATATTAATAACAAAAAATTCATTAAGATAGCATTAGCAGCAATCACATCGTCACCTAATCGCGCACCTTGAAAG
This sequence comes from Colwellia sp. MB3u-4, assembly GCF_014077065.1. Lineage (NCBI taxonomy): Bacteria > Pseudomonadati > Pseudomonadota > Gammaproteobacteria > Alteromonadales > Colwelliaceae > Colwellia > Colwellia sp. MB3u-4. Next base: position 131,679 of record NZ_JACGVE010000074.1, read on the forward strand.
GTCATAAAAATAAAGCATATTTCTAAACATAAAGTGCGAATTAATATATCTCGATTCAGTTTAAAATAGCTTAACAAAGCGGTTCGCTCTAGAGCCGCAGCAAACATTTGCTGTGCGCTAGCAAATAAGCCTATAAACTTTTGTTTAAAGTTATTGTATACAAAGGCTAAGCCGATAAATAAGCCACTATATTCTGCAATCAGCGTTGCCATGGCCACACCTTTAACTTGCCAAGCAAAACCAATAACAAAGAGTAAATCTAGGCCTAAGTTAATCAAGTTCGTGGCAATAATTAACCACATCACTACTTTGGCTTGGTGATTACCCAGCAACCAACCCAAAATAACTAAATTAGCCAGTGCGGCTGGCAAACCCCAAATGCGAATGGCGCTATATTCTTGCGCATAAAACTGCACTTGCTCAGAGCCACCGGCTAATGATAGTGCAAGATCAAGGTAAAAATTCTGAAATACAATAACGACCAAACCAATGGCAAACGCAACAATAATCCCGCGTAGCAATATCAAACAACTTAATGCATTATTTTTTTGGCCAAACGCCTGCGCTGATAAGCCGGTAGTCGACATACGTAAAAAGCCACACAACCAAGTGATGGCGGTAATGATCATGGCGCCAACCGTACTGCCGCCTAAATAATAAGAATATTCTAGGTGGCCAATAACAGCGGTATCAACTAAACCTAGCAAAGGCGCAGTAATGTTTGACAAAATCATGGGTAAAGCAAGAATAAATAACTGCTTATGGCGTTCTATATTTGTGAATTTCAAAAAAAAGCCAACCTTTATGGCAAATAAACTGTTTAAATAGTTGAAAAAAAGCTACTTTACCTAAGCGCCTAACGCTCTATCAATACCTCGGGAAGATTAACATGAAATATCGTTTGTTGGCAGCATTATGCTATTGCCTCCACATCACCAGCTTCGCCACTGTCATACTACAATATCACCATGTCAGCGATACCACTCCAGCCAGCACCAGTATCTCTCCAAGCCAATTTGCGCTGCATATGCAATACCTAGCAGACAACAATTTTGAGGTGATTGCCTTATCAAGCTTAATGAATTCAATTAAAACCCAAACAGCATTACCCAATAAGTCTGTGGTAATTACCTTTGATGATGCTTATTTAGATATTTTAACCCAGGGTAAACCGATATTAGATCAACACAATTATCCCTTTACCATCTTTATTAATCCCGGCATTGTCGAACAAAATTCCGAACATTATCTCTCGTGGCAGCAACTCAAAGTGATGGCAGACGACGGGGTAATTATTGCTAATCATGGCATGGAGCACGATTCATTAGTGAGAATTCCTGATGGCATGACAATGCAACAATGGTTAGCGAAAAACACCCAATCCTTGCTCAATGCAGAAAAAATCATTGCAGAAAAAACCGGACAGAGTTGGCGCTATTTCGCTTATCCCTACGGTGAATATAGTCCTGAAATTCAGCAGTGGATACAAGACAATAACTTTGTCGCTTTCTCGCAACAATCAGGCGCTGTTGGCTTGGATACTAACACGACCATTATTCCACGTTTTCCGGTATCACAGCCTTACGATCAATTACCAAGCTTGCGCGATAAACTCAATGCTTTACCTTTTAGTATTCGCGTTGAGGCAGAAAATCAACAAACTATTTTTCAACAGGGTGAGTCAACTTCAGTAAGTTTTAAGGTTGATGTTAACGACTTTAATCCTGAACAATTACATTGCTATATTTCTGGTTTAGGCCGTCAAGAAATTCAATGGCAAGGTGATGAAATGTTTACTATTAATTACAGCGCAGCACTGCCAACAGGTCGTGTGCGTTGCAATTGTACCGCCCCCAGCATTAGCGAACCTGGACGCTACTATTGGTTTTCAAAACCTTGGTTTATTCTCAAAGAAAACGGTGAGTGGTATCCGCTGTAGCCTTATTCACGGTAAATATCACCTGTTAACACTATGGGTATTAAGGCCAATAGTGTTAACGAATAATACTTTCTGTTGGTAGGATTTATGCCTGCAAGTAAGCCTTAACCTGTTCACTAAATTGCTAAATCAATATAATGGGCTGAATCAATATTATGGATAAGGCCAATCAACAAGTGACCTTTAAGCTGACAGCTATTAACTGACAGCTTAAAACTTAAAATTTACTTTAACTCTAACTCAATACAAAGCGACAATTTTTGCAAAGTCACTGACCAGTTTATCGCCTTCAATCACAGGAACTTCACCCAGTGCTTGTTTAGGTTTAAAAATAGCTTCTACTTTACCTGCAGGGTTAATTAAAACCAATGACGCACTGTGATCGACTAAATAACGGGTCGCAGTTGCGCCATGATTGTCTTGAGCATCGCTATTAACTTTTTGCTCTGACTTTTGCTCTGACGCTGGCTCTGATTCAGTTATCGCATACATTAACCCTAAATTACGAGCAAATGGAAACAACACACCATGATGGCCATATAAGGCCTTAAATTCCGGGTTGAAATAACCGATATAGCTGGCAAGCTTTGCTTGTGTATCTCGTTTTGGGTCAACAGACACTAATAACACTTGGCTTTTATTGCTGATCGCTTTTAAATCATCATAAATGAAGTTCATTTCTTGTAAGGTAGTTGGGCAAACATCTGGGCACGATGTATAACCAAAAAACACCCAACTCCAATGACCTTTTAGCGACTCGTTGTTAAAGGCTTCACCCAAATGATCCGTTAATACAAAGGCTTTAACATCTCTTGCTTGTTGATAATGCAAGGCAAATTCAGCAGGGGCTTTTTTATTTATCTGACCAAATAACATCACACCTGCGGCTAATGCCCCCAAGGCTACAATCAGAATAACAATTTTATTCATTAACCTGTTACCGGTAATAGATAATGATCGAGTAAAAGAATAATAAATAACGCCATTAAATGCACAATAGAAAACTTGAAAGTGTCCATTGCCGTATTTTCATCGGCATTAAATTTCAGTTTCCATGCGTAAGCAAAAAACACTAAGTTCAATACCACAGCGCCAATTAAATATAACCAATTACTCATCCCCACTAAATAAGGTAACAAGCCCACTATGAAGAGCAAGACGGTATATAACAAAATTTGAGTTTTGGTAAAATTAACACCATGTGTGACGGGTAACATAGGAATATTTACTTTTGCATACTCGTCTTTACGATGAATAGCCAACGCCCAAAAATGTGGTGGCGTCCAAGTAAAGATTAATAACACTAATAATAACGCATTAGGATGCACTTCATTGGTCATTGCTGTCCAACCCAATAAAGGTGGAATAGCACCGGCTAAACCGCCAATAGTAATATTTTGCGGGGTAGCACGCTTTAAGTACATAGTATAAACAAAGCTATAACCGACTAAGCCTGAAAAAGTTAACCAAGCGGTGAGCGGGTTAACCAGGCTATATAAAATAGCGAAGCCAGTTACCGCTAGAGTCATAGCAAATGTCGACGCATTACGCGCGGAAAGTCTGCCATTCGGCAATGGGCGATTATGAGTACGCCCCATTTCACTGTCGATGCGCTGATCAACAATATGATTAATCGCGGCCGCGGCAGATGACAAAAAACCAATACCTATCATCGACGGCACTAACACCTGCCATGGAATAACACCTGGCACAGATAAACACATGCCCACTAGCGCAGTTAATACTAATAACGCGACGACCCTAGGCTTGGTAATTTCATAATAATCACGCCAAATGGGTGTACTAGGTGCGCTATGGTTCGCTTCTATTGTGTTGCTTTGACTCATAATATGCTCCTAAGTTTTACGTTTTAAACTGTATGTCATGGTAATTAATGACATCATTAACATGGCGGCTACTACGTTGTGACTAACCGCAACATTTAGCGGTAGTGAGAACCAAACATTGCTAATACCCAAGCCAACTTGCACGCTGAGTATAAAACCTAAACTCAATGCGGCGTTCTTAAAAAATGGTGCTTGCGCCTTACGATAAATGCGAATAGCCAACCAAAATAAGTACAGTGTTGTTACTATAGCACCTAAGCGATGCATAACATGAATGGTCAAGCGTGAGGCATGATCGAGGTGGCCAAATTCATAACTTTCTTTCTCCGGCGGAATAAGATCAAAAGCATGTTCAAAGTTCATCTGCTCCACCCAACCTGCTTGGCATATAGGGAGTTCAGCACAAGTAAGCGCGGCATAGTTAGATGATGTCCAACCGCCCAAACCAATTTGTGCAACTAAAATAAAAATACCAATCACAGCAAATTTAAAATATTTTTTCAGGCCAATGTCACCACCCGGCACTCGAAAATCACTCAAACGCAAATACAGTAATAGCAATAAACACAGCGTAGTAAAGCCGCCCAGTAAATGCCCCATTACCACCACAGGCATTAACTTCATAGTGACAGTCCACATACCAAGTGCCGCTTGAAAAGTAACCACTATTAGCAGTAAAATTGGCAGTCCTAACGGACCTCGTTGCGCACGACGCTTTAGCGACATTAAGGCAATAATAAGGATCAATAGCCCTAATGCACCAGCGAAATAGCGATGGATCATTTCATTCCATGCTTTTTCTGGTTCAACAGGACGTTCAGGAAACGCTTGCTCAGCAGCCATAATTTGGGCACTGGTTTTAGGCACTTCAACTAAACCATAACAACCTGGCCAATCTGGACAACCAAGACCTGCATGAGTTAGCCGTGCGTAAGCGCCTAAACTGACCACCACAATCGCTAATAATATACTAACAAAAACAAGTTTTCTAAGGTCGGAAGAGCTTTGTGTTCTCATTTAGCCAATCCTTGAATACTTCAGCAGTTTCTTAAAGTCTGCCAATATGGCTTTGCCAAATTGTGGCAACTGCTCGGCATTTTTTGGTGGTATATGGCTAAGAATGACGTTACCTAGGGGGTCAACAATCAAGACTTGTGATTGTGTTATCGCCACCTTTGCCAAAGCGGGCATAGTTTGAATATGCCAACGATTAAGTTGAATTTTTTCTGCTTGCTCTGCACGTAAATCTTGTTGCGTTAAGCCGACGAGTTTCACACGTGGCATTTCTTTACCTAGGGCAATATAAGTGTTGTTAACACTGACCAAGGTATTTTCACATTGCTCATCACAACGGGTTGGTAAGGTATATAACATCAACCATTGGTGATCAAAGTCGTCAATACTTAAGCCAAGTTGCGCTAAGGTTAACTCATTTTCAATCAGTTGCCCTTGATTGGTCACTCCGTAATTAAACCATTGCTGATTCAACGCCAATTTAGCTAGTGCAATGGGAATGATGAACACCGCCAAGAGAATTAGCATACTGCGGCGCGATTTATTTAACTTTGAAGAACTCATACAACTTAGCCTTTTATTCTTATTATTTGGTTTCGGTATTTGTCTAACCTGCTTATTCAGACCGATCTTTTTTAGCCATTTTTATCGCCGCCCAAACCATCAAACTGATCCAAGCTAACGCTAAACTAAACCATTGAAACGCATAGGCTCGGTGTTTTTCTGGTGGCATTACGATGGGCTGCCAATTTTTTATATAACCTATAGTCTCTTTTTTATCTAAATAAACGACAAAGGGCAATAGTTTCTTACCAATTAATTCTGAAAACTTATCTAGTTCGATTTGCTGTACGCGTAATGGCCAGGACGGATTAGTTAAGTTTTGTGCTTGTAATTGAATACCCACTTCCACTTCTCGCACATGGCCTGTGATGCTGTGTTGGCCAGTAATCGGGCTGATTTCAGGTAATATATTTCGGTCAATTGAGCCTTGCACCCAACCTAGATTAACTAATATAGCATCACCATTACTTTCAATGATTTGATAAACACGATAACCCAAACGGCTTTTATTGGGTTGGTTGTCGAGTAAAAATACTTTATCGCCAACAAAATCCCCCTTTAACTGAATAGGCAAATCGTTAATACCATCTTGTAAACCGCTCAGTGTTAATACTTGCGCTAGTGATAAGGCTTGGCGTTGGCTTAATTCACTAATGTGCTGTTGACGTTGTTCTTTTTCAAGCGCACGGTCAATCTGCCAAAATCCGAGCTTGATTAATAACGAAAATACTAGCATGGTAAATATAACCATCGGCCAATTAAGTTGCTTGAATTTGTGCTTAAGTGATACCGACTTCATAGACTACCGCATGTTGACTAACTAAAAACAGATGATAAAAGAGAGAATACTGTGTTAATTAAATTTATTGTTGTCGGCTTATTAGCCTTTATGGTTTATAACCTATTTCGAGCGTTATTCATTATGAATAAAAATGACCCGAATAAAGCATCCATGTCTAAGTTTATAGGCCGACGGGTTATGACCTCTGTTGTACTGGTGTTATTACTACTACTGGGTATTCTCACCGGAGTGATCACACCTAACCCTAGTCCGTACTAAAAAGTCAAAAGGTACGATATTTATCAAGATAAATATCGTACCTTAAACTGCTTATTCAAACACAATAGCGTTAAATAATATAAACGAACACGAACAGTATTACCCACACTACATCAACAAAATGCCAATACCAACTCGCGGCTTGAAAGGCAAAATGGTTTTTCGGCGTAAAATGCCCCTTAAATACTCGAATAAGCATCACAAACAGCATAATAGTCCCTAAGGTCACATGCATACCGTGAAAGCCTGTCAGCAAATAAAAGGTATTGCCATAAATGCCACTGTCTAAATACAATTTCATTTCGTCGGCATAACCATGGGCGTATTCTAAGCCTTGGCAAAACAAAAACACCACACCTAGCACAACGGTCAGCCCTAACCAAAATTTCAATAAACCACGTTTATTCTGCTCTAACGAAACATGAGCAAAATGGGCAGTAATTGATGAAGTTAACAACAAAATAGTGTTAATTAATGGCAAGCCATACCAACCCATAGCAGTAGTTTCAGTACCGTCTGGCGTTTTAATTAATGGCCAAGTCGCGGTAAATTCAGGCCATAAAATTATTGCCGTTGCGGCATTATTTCCGGCACCATCAAGCCAGGGCACTGAAAAAGTACGGGCGTAAAGTAAGGCGCCAAAAAAAGCGGCAAAAAACATCACTTCTGAAAAAATAAACCAACTCATACCTTGGCGGAATGAATTGTCCATTTGGTGACTATATTTTCCTGACATTGACTCGGTAATAACATTGTTAAACCAACCAAACATCATATAAATAATCAAGGCAATACCCGCCAGCAATACCCAGCCGCCGCCTGCATTTTCAGGGTTATTCAAATTTGCAACATAATTTGCCGCACCTACGGCAATCAAAAACAAGGCAATAGCGCCCACTATTGGCCATTTGCTTTGCGCTGGTACGTAATAACTTTCGTATTCTTTTATTGTCATTGTTGTTCCCCTCATTTAAGTGCCAAGCACTTAAGAATCAACCGAGCTTGTAATGTCGTACAAGGTGTAAGATAGGGTGATGGTGGATACGTCATCGGGTATGTCTAAATCGACATAAAATTGCAATCCCATTTCAACATCCTCACTGGCTTTTAACGGTTGGCTATTAAAACAAAAGCATTCTATCTTTTGAAAATAAACCGCCGCCCGCCCTGGTGATACTGACGGCACAGCTTGTCCGACAATATCGCTTGTAGACTCATTTTTAGCGTAAAATATAACGGTTTTGCGCTCACCTGGGTGTACTTCTACTTCATTCACCATGGGCTCAAACTTCCAAGGGATACCTTTGGCTGTTCGAGTCAAAAATTGTACGGTAATCGTACGTTCGGTATCTATGCTCTTGACGTTGTAACTTGCCGCAACATTAGATGTTTTTCCGTTTAACCCGGTGATATCACAAAACACGTCGTATAACGGCACCAGCGCAAAACCAAAACCAAACATACCAAAAACAATCAACATCAGTTTTTTTACTGTTTTTTTCACCGAAGCATCATGCGTTTTCGCTTGTGCTTGCTTTGATAACTTGTTTTGCGATTCACCGTTAGTCATTTTAGCTCCACTTAATCAATTTTTGGTGGCGTTGTGAACGTGTGGTATGGCGCAGGGCTAGGCACTGTCCATTCCAAACCTTCAGCTCCATCCCAAGGTTTCATCGGCGCTTTTTCTCCGCCTCTAATACACTTGATAACCAATACCAAGAAGATTAACTGCGAAATACCAAAGGCAAAGCCACCAATACTGACCCACTTATTAAAGTCGGCAAACTGCAAAGCATAATCAGGAATACGACGCGGCATACCGGCCAAACCTAAAAAGTGCATTGGGAAAAACAATAAGTTTACTGAAATAAGTGAACACCAAAAATGCCACTTACTTAACGTATCGTTATACATGTAACCCGTCCATTTTGGTAACCAGTAATAAGCGCCAGCAAAAATTGAAAACAACGCCCCAGTAACCAATACATAGTGGAAATGAGCAACAACAAAGTAAGTATCGTGATATTGAAAATCAGCTGGGGTCATTGCTAACATCAAGCCAGAAAAACCACCAATAGTGAACAAAATTACAAAGGCAATAGAGAACAACATAGGGGTTTCAAAACTAAGAGACCCACGCCACATTGTTGCTGCCCAGTTAAAGACTTTCACCCCTGTAGGTACGGCAATTAACATCGTACAATACATAAAGAATAATTCGCCAAATAACGGCATACCCGTGGTAAACATATGATGCGCCCAAACGATAAACGACAAAAATGCAATTGATGCGGTCGCGTAAACCATTGAACTGTAGCCAAATAGAGGCTTACGTGAGAAAGCTGGAATTGTTGTAGAGACAATACCAAATGCAGGTAAAATCATGATGTAAACTTCAGGATGACCAAAGAACCAGAAAATATGTTGGAACATTACTGGGTCACCACCACCGGCGGCATCAAAGAAACTGGTGCCAAAATAGGTATCGGTTAACACCATAGTAACGGTACCCGCGAGCACCGGTATCACCGCTATTAACAAGTAAGCCGTAATGAAAAATGTCCACACAAATAATGGCATTTTCATGTAAGTCATACCAGGCGCACGCATATTCATGATGGTTACAACGATGTTAATTGCGCCCATAATTGAGGAGATCCCCATAATATGTACCGCAAAAACGAAGAACGCTGTACTACCGTTACTATAGGTGGTTGATAAAGGCGCGTAGAAGGTCCAACCAAAGTTTGGTGCACCACTTTCCATAAAGAAAGACGACAATAAAATAGCGAAAGCAAAGGGTAATATCCAAAAGCTCCAGTTATTCAGCCTAGGTAGTGCCATATCTGGCGCACCAACCATCATAGGTAGCATCCAGTTAGCCAAACCGGTAAAGGCTGGCATTATCGCACCAAATACCATAATAAGACCGTGTACTGTGGTCATTTGGTTAAAGAAATCAGGCTCAATTATCTGTAGTCCAGGCTGAAATAATTCAGCTCGGATAACCAACGCCATAGCACCGCCAGTTAAAAACATGATAAAAGAGAACCATAAATACATCGAACCAATGTCTTTATGGTTTGTGGTATATAGCCAGCGTTTTATGCCGGTCATTTTATGATCATGGTGCTCACCGTCATGTGAATCATGCTCGGATTGATCATCAATTACATCTGTAGTCATTATAACGCCTCCCTACTTCGCGCTAGCAGCAGCAACGGCTGCTGGCTGGACTAAATCACCGGTGTTATTACCCCAAGCGTTACGCTCATAAGTGACAACCGCCGCAATTTGCGTTTTAGTTAATTGGCCGGCAAAAGCCGCCATCGCTGGATTTTTCTTGCTGCCGTTAAGCACCATATCCAAATGCACTGCTACATCACCTGTAGCAATCACACTACCTTTAAGTGCAGGAAAAACAGGCGCCATGCCTTCACCAGTAGCTTGATGACACGCAGCACAAGCTGTCATGTAGACATCTTCACCCAGGGTCATTAATTCGTCTTGGCTATAAACCTTTGATAAATCTTCTTCTGGTATGACTTTGGCAACGGTTTCAGCAACTTGTTCTTTAACGTCTTCAACCGCTTGCTCAACCGTATCTGAGGTACTTGCACCACTAACCGCTTGCACGTCAGCCGCTTGAACAGCTTCACCGGTATTGTTACCCCAAGCATTACGCTCATAAGTTACAACCGCCGCGATTTCTTTTAAGCTTAATTGCTTACCATAAGCTTGCATACCGGTACCTGCTTTACCATTAACGACAATATCTATATGCGCACTAGCAGGACCCGTTGTGGCAATAGCACTGCCTTTAAGAGCTGGAAATGCGGGTGGTAAACCTTGTCCACTGACTTGGTGACACGCTGCGCAGTAAGCGGTATAGGTTGTTTCGCCCAGTTGCATTAATTCGTCCATTGAAGCCGAAGCATTTAACGACGCCGCTTCAGCAGCTGCTGCATTGGCTTTCATTTGCTTTTGCTCATCAAGCCAAATGGCGTAATCGGCTTCAGACTTAACTTCAACCACTATCGGCATAAAGCCGTGGTCTTTGCCACACAACTCAGCACATTGGCCACGATAAACACCGGGTTCATCTACCTTGGTCCAAGCTTCATTAATAAAGCCTGGGTTAGCATCTTGTTTTACCGCAAATGCCGGTACCCACCAAGCATGGATAACATCATCAGAAGTAATAACAAAACGCACTTTTTTATTGGTTGGAATAACCAAAGGACGATCAACTTCTAACAGGTAATGTTCACCTTTTTCTGCTGAGGTACCATCTTGGTTTTCGTATTGTTCACGCGGGGTAGAAAGCACTGAATAAAACTCAAGGTCTTGATCAAAATATTTATAATGCCATTTCCACTGAGAACCCGTTACTTGAATGGTTAAGTCCGCATCATCGTTATTTTCCATATCGATAAGCGTAATAGTGGCAGGAAAAGCCATAGCAATTAGAATAACGACAGGGATCGCCGTCCAAAGAATTTCAACTTTTGTGCTTTCATGAAAGGTTGCTGGTTTGAAACCTTTTGATTTACGGTGAAACACCATAGACCAAAACATTGCACCAAAGACCACAATACCAATACCAGTACAGATATACAGCACCAGCATATGTAAATCATATACGTCTCTACTAACCTCAGTAACACCTTTGGTTAGGTTCAGCGACATATCTGCCCACACTGAACTAGACAACAAGCCCCCTAGCAACAGCAAACCTAGGTTACGTCTTTTCACACGACATCTCCTTCACCTTTAATTTAGGCCAAATAACGTATTTTCATTATGAAAACCGGCTAGTTAGCGCATACATTTATTATTATTTAAGTGACGCATTAATCAACAGTTGTCAATTGCGCCCTATTGTTTTTTTTGTACGTTTTCCAGACTAGAATTACTTAAAACTTGATAGGGGTCAATTTTTAATTTCAAAAGCATGATAAATAAAAACCAGTAAATACAATAGAGTAAAAGCCCTAAACCGGACGATAAGTAGATTTTTAAAAGGATGGCTGCAATGTTCATGTTTTGTTCAAAGCCTGTTTTTCATGCTGAATAATAAATAATCAACACAGAAATTTGCTGTATAAAAAGCAAGCTATTAGCGGTATTTATTGCCGAACAGAAGGATAGCTCTAACCAAAAAAATTTAGCTACATATTAGGTAGATAAATGGTTATCAAGCATGTGGAATACGCAGATTTTAACACCTTGAATTAAACCAAGTGATAGTTAAATCTGCGAAATATAATTTAGGAAAAAATAGTGTAGGAAAATCTAGTTTAGCTAAGTATTAGCATTTATGAAGTAAATGAAACGTGAACTACATCCAATCAGCCGCGCGAATAACACCAACGGCTAGGCCTTCGATATTAAATTGCTGAGACTTTAAATCGACCTTAATCGGTGCAAAATCTTCATTTTCAGCATGTAAATAAACCACATTGCCCTCACGTTTAAAACGCTTAACGGTAACATCGTCTTCTACACGAGCAACAATCACTTGACCATTTTGCACGTCGGTTGTTTGATGAACGGCCAACAAGTCGCCATCCATAATGCCGATATCTTTCATGCTCTCGCCATTAACACGCAATAAATAATCAGCCGGAGGATGAAATAAATTGCCATCAACTTTGTAATGCTGCTCAACATGTTCTTGTGCCAAAATAGGCTCACCGGCTGCCACACGGCCAATAAGTGGCAAACCATCTTCAGCGATAAACTCTTGTGCAAGACGAATACCACGCGATGTGCCAGGTAGCATTTCAATATAGCCTTTCTTCGCTAGCGCTTTTAAATGTTCTTCTGCTGCATTGGCCGACTTAAAACCAAAACAAGTAGCAATTTCGGCACGTGTTGGTGGCATACCTGTATCAGAAATTTTTTCTCGGATCAGATCAAAAATCTGCTGTTGTCTGGGTGTTAAAGGGCGCATAGTTGTTCCTTAAGCTACTTAAGAGCAAGCCTGTATTTTTACACAGTATTACTGTTATTGTATACAGGCTGTAAATAAACGCAAGAAAATAATCAGTCGCCTTTGCTAGTTTGGGCTTTAGTTGCAATTAGTGATGTTAGCAAAAAATTAAGTGCTCAATCCATATTGTTGTAAAGCGGCTTTCACGATTAAGGTCATTAAAAATACCCATAAATATAACTATTAACCTTGCTTAAACAGCAGGTATATAGGTAAATCAACCTTAGAAGGTGAATGGAAGATAATGAATAAACACGAATATTTAGATTGTTGCCAAGCACAATTACTAAAAGTTTTTAGCCTCGCAAAAAATCATAAAAAAGATGATAAGCAAAAATTCAGAGTTGAAGGCTTTATCCATGCGGGTAAAGCGTTAGGCGTTATATCTCATGTAGAGGCTGTCGATGTTATCGCGCAAGCTCACTTTCAGGTATTTGGTGAAAGTATTGAGTCTCGCCAAAATAGAAAAGCGAGCTTAAAAGAAGCGGTTGCCAAAGGTGATGAAAATTTTATTAACATTCCGGCCTATGAGCGATCAAAGCTATAATGCTTCAATCTCCCTCAACTTCTTAACTCTTCAAGATTTCAAGATTTCAAAGTACCCTAAGTCATTTTAAACAACGGCTTAAATATGCAGTGATGCAATAAGCGCCTCAATTAACCACGTCGTTAGCAAGTTTTAGCCTTTGCAAACATGGTTTAGTCTGGGTATTAACGCTTCAGTGCAGGCTTTGCTTTTCAATATGCTAGCTAAACTCAGTACCTTAAGCTAACATAAATTTAGCTATTAACTACCTTATATCAATAGATTTAAACTATGATAAAAATTCGTGATTTAGAATATCTAACCGCCATTGCCGAATATAAGCATTTTGGCCATGCCGCTGAGGCTTGCTTTGTTAGTCAACCAACGCTAAGTGGTCAAATTCAAAAACTAGAACAACGCCTTAAGCTAACCTTAATTGAACGCCAACCGCGCAATGTTATGCTAACACCCGCAGGAGAAAAGTTAGTACAACAAGCTCGGCAAGTACTTAACGCCGCGAATAACTTTGAAGAAGCGGCAAAAGCGCTACTTGATCCACTGTCAGGTGATTTACATATAGGCTTAATACCGACGTTAGCGCCATATATATTGCCGCATATTATGCCGGCACTAAACAGCAATCTAGCTAAAATAAACTTCTATTTACATGAAAATAGAACCCAAGATTTACTGCAACAATTGGAAACAGGTAAACTCGATATTTTAATTTTGCCTTGGTTGCCAGAAATGGCGCGTTTTGAACGTTACGATTTATTCACCGAGCCATTGGTGATGGCCACGTCTCCTTCACATCCACTGGCTAATAAAACTAAAGTAACATTTGATGATTTACATAATCAAAAAATCCTCACTTTAGAAGATGGCCATTGTTTGAGAGATCAAGCCATGGGCTATTGCTTTAGTGCTGGTGCGGAGGAAGATCATAGTTTTCGAGCCACCAGTCTTGAAACCTTACGTTATATGGTGGCCAGTAATATGGGTATTACCCTGCTACCACAGTTGGCGACAATTAATTATGCTCCACAGAAGCATATTCATTACATTCCTTTTGAAAGCCCACAACCGGTGCGTGAAATATCATTACTTTGTCGTGCCGGTTACGCGCGCATGGAAAGTGTTAGAGCTGTGGTTAATGAAGTGCGCCAAGCAGTAACGGGTTTATTTGATGAATAAATTAGCTATGTTTCACAACCCGCTTATGAGCTTCGAGCAAAAACGGTTAAACTTCATTTAACTTGATGAACTAAAGTCCAAGCTATATCACGCCTGCATGGAACCTACATGGGGGGAAGGTTAAATCAGTGCAACAGCAAGCGCGCTATTAACGAAAAAACGCTACCCTTGCCAACGATAGCGTTTATTTTTTGAGTACTTATTGCACTGGCGTTTCAGTGTTAATTTAAGCTAGGAAATAATGCGCTATTAGGCTGCAGCTTCGCTAACGCTTTCAGTGTTTTCAAGCGGGTTCGGTGTTCTAATTAAATAATCGAATGCACCTAATGCTGCTGTTGCACCACTGCCCATAGCGATAATAATTTGCTTAAATGGCGTGTTTGTTACATCGCCCGCCGCATAAACACCCGCAATATTGGTTTCGCCTTTGTGGTTAATGATCACCTCGCCTCGCTCGGTTAAATCAACAGTTCCTTGCAAAAACTTTGAATTTGGCACTAAACCAATTTGTACGAAAATACCCGCAAGTTCGACATTCTCTTGCTTATCTGTTGCACGATTAAGGTAGTTTAGTCCAGTAACATGCTTGCCATTACCTAATACTTCGGTAGTTTGAGCATTAACAATAATCTCGATATTTGGCAACGAACGCGCTTTATTTTGTAATACTGCATCAGCGCGTAGTACGCTATCAAATTCAAGAACAGTAACATGCTTAACTAAGCCAGCGAGATCAATGGCTGCCTCGATACCTGAGTTACCGCCACCAATCACCGCAACTGATTTGCCTTTAAATAATGGTCCGTCACAGTGCGGACAATAAGCAACACCTTTACCACGGTATTCTTGCTCACCAGTAACGTTCATTTCTCTCCATCTTGCGCCTGTAGCAATAATGGTTGAGCGTGTTTGTAAGATAGCGCCGTTTTCTAATTCAACGGTGATTAAACCACCTTCAACATCACTTTCTATAATTTTTTTCACCTGTTGATTATTCATAATATCAACATCGTATTCATTAACATGGGCTTCTAGGTTAGCCACTAGTTTAGGCCCATCAGTTGCATTCACTGAAATAAAATTTTCAATGGACATGGTTTCTTGTAATTGGCCACCAAAATTGTCTGCCACTATACCTGTGCGTATCCCTTTACGGGCACTATATATCGCTGATGATGCACCTGCTGGGCCACCACCTATAACTAATAAGTCAAAAGCTGCTTTGTTGTTTATCGCCTTAGCTTGTCTCGCGCCAGCATTGGTATCAACTTTGTTTAAAATTTCAGTTACCGTCATTCTGCCTTGGCCAAACGCTTTACCATTTAAGTAAACTGCCGGTACTGATAAAATATCTCGTTGGTAAACTTCTTCTTGGAATAATGCCCCATCAACCATCACATGCTTAATTTGCGGATTAATGGCCGCCATCATGTTCAGTGCTTGCACTACGTCTGGGCAATTTTGACAACTTAAAGAAATATAGGTTTCAAAGCTATGCTCACCTTCTAGTGAGGCCACTTGCTCAATCACCGCTTTATCAAGCTTTATTGGGTGTCCTCCGCTGTGTAACAAGGCTAATACCAGCGAAGTAAATTCATGCCCCATCGGCACGCCAGCGAAGCGCATTTCGCCGCCAGTTTTAACTGATTTTACTAACATTGATGGCACTCGCTCGTTGCTTGCATCTGCTGCAACAACCGAGACTAATGCTGACATTTCAGCAATTTCTGTCACCAAGGTATTTAGTTCTTTTGATTTAACGTCGTCACCTAAAAATACTGATAATTCAACAGCCGATGTTAAATTCTGTAAATAGGTCGTTAGTTGTTGCTTTAAGTTCGTATCTAACATGGGTTATTCCTTTGAGAAAACTGATGAATAGGATGATTTTTAGGTCATGCTGAATTGGCTTGGTAAATACCGCGATATTTTAAAAGTATCGCGGTAGTTTTTTACTTTATTTAGATTTTGCCAACTAAATCTAATGATGGTGTTAATGTTTCTGCACCTGGCTGCCATGCTGCTGGACATACTTCACCGTCATGTTCAGCTACATATTGTGCCGCTTGAATTTTGCGCACTAGCTCTTTTGCTGAACGACCTATACCTAGATCATGTATCTCAGCAATTTTAATTTCGCCTTCAGGGTTGATAACAAACGTGCCACGTAATGCTAGGCCGTCGTCTTCAATCATGACACCGAAGTTGCGCGTAATTTTGCCTGTTGGGTCACCAATCATTGGGTAGGTAATTTTGCCAATAGTGTCTGAACTACCGTGCCAAGCTTTATGGGTAAAATGTGTGTCGGTTGATACTGAGTAAACTTCAACGCCCATTTCTTGTAGTTGTGCATAATGGTCAGCCATATCGCCTAACTCTGTTGGACAAACAAAGGTAAAGTCAGCAGGGTAAAAGAAAAATACTGCCCATTTTCCTGCAACATCAGCTTCTGAAACCTCGACAAATTCGCCTTTACTAAATGCTGTTGCGTTAAATGGTTGGATGGTTGAATTGATAATTGATTTATACATGTTTATCTCCACTTGTTTTAAAAATATGAGTACTTGTTAAGTTGGGACAATGATACGCCGGCATTTAAAATAGGAACAATCGTTTGAATTTATCATATCGATAGGCAAAAGCTATGAGTGAATTGTAGAATGAAATGTAGAAAGAGAGGACATTGTTGCTGTGACTAGTTAACTTTATTTTATAGATGGCTAAAATTTAAATGTTGCAGGAAGTTATATGAAAAATAAGATTGCATATTAATATCAGCTTAATTTCTTTAGCTATGATCAAAGCAAAAAAAAGACAAAAAAAACGCCCCTCAATTGAGGAGCGTATAAAAATATAAAACACTAATAAAAACAAAACCGAGGGGAGAGTCTCTTGCTAAGTAAGAGTGCCATTACCCTGGTTAGTTCAATTTATATAAAAATAAACCTAAATCCCTCAACGAAGATTTGGTGAAAATAAATGATTTACTACTCATGGAACAAAAACTAATCGCTTTGCTCCTTGAGCACTTTCAATAACAAATAATTCATCCGCCAAAATATAGGCAAAAAAAACGCCCCTCAATTGAGGAGCGTATAAAAATATAAAAACACTAATAAAAACAAAACCGAGGGGGAAATCTCTTGTTAAGTAAGAGTGCTATTATTATAGTTAGTTCAATTTAAATAAAAATAAATCTAAATCCCTCGACGAAGATTTGGTGAAAATAAATGATTCACTACTCAAAGAACAAAAATTAATCGCTTTGCTCCTTGAACACTTTCAATAACTAATAAGTCATCCGCCAAAATATAGGCAAAAAAAACGCTCCTCAATTGAGGAGCGTATAAAAATATAAAAACACTAATAAAAACAAAACCGAGGGGGGAAATCTCTTGTTAAGTAAGAGTGCTATTATTATGGTTAGTTCAATTTAAATAAAAATAAACCTAAATCCTTCGACAAAAATTTGGTGAAAATAAATAATTTCACTACTCAAGGAACAAAAATTAATCGCTTTGCTCCTTCATCACTTTTAATAACTAATAAGTCATCCGCCAAAAAATATAGGCAAAAAAAACGCCCCTCAATTGAGGAGCGTATAAAAATATAAAAACACTAATAAAAACAAAACCGAGGGGGAAATCTCTTGTTAAGTAAGAGTGCTATTATTATGGTTAGTTCAATTTAAATAAAAATAAATCTAAATCTCTCGACGAATATTTGGTGAAAATAAATAATTTCACCACTCATGGAACAAAAACTAATCGCTTTGCTCCTTGAACACTTTCAATAATTCATCCGCCAAAATATAGGCAAAAAAAACGCCCCTCAATTGAGGAGCGTATAAAAATATAAAAACACTAATAAAAACAAAACCGAGGGGAGAATCTCTTGCTAAGTAAGAGTAACTTTATAGTGCTTAGTTCAACTTTATTGACAAATAAATTTCATCAATAATAAATCCTCTCACAACACCCTGATTTTATTTAATTAAAATAACTTAATCCAAATAAAAAATAATTTTATATCTGTGTAAGTTGCTGCCTATCAGCAATTAAATTAAGTATCTTGGACAGTTTTTTAGCAAGGTAGCCCGACAATAGTTTCGGCTGTTGGCGTATTAATTCAGATTCCGCTGCTGTAATAGCAACATGACAATCTATTAACTTGTTGCTTGAGCTCAGCAACAAAACGTCATCTGCAAACGTTTCTACTTCAACATTCGGTGCTTGTTTTGCTACATTGCCAAATTCGTTAATCGCGACAAGATAAAAATTGATCTGTAAAATATCTGCTTCATCGCCATACCAATTCGCCGTCATGGTATGAAAATTTAACTGCGCTTCGAGTTTATTACTAATGGCGGCAATATTTTTTATTTCGGCCACTAGGTCATCACTCACCTGAATAGAAATTGGCAAGGTTTCAGTCATAATATCCATGATGGTTGACGCCTTTTTAATAAGTAGTTTATCGGTAAATAATGAGCGCTCACCACAGCTATATCATTTGATGGTTTTGCCTATGTTATTATACCATAGCTAACTGACTAAATTATTTTTTGCATCTCTGTGCATTTATCTTCATATCCGTCCATAACAATCGCGCGATTAAGTTCACTAGGATTAAGTTCAATAGTGAGCAGACTAAATACTAAGCTCCACGCCATTAAAAAACAAAGACAGACCTTTCTATCTCATCGTTATTCAGTTGCTATTGTTGCACTTTTATCGATATTATAAGGTCACAGCGTATGATCAAAAGTCATCAATCGCACTGCTGCACCCATGATGGGTGGATTCGTTAACGCGGTAACACTCACACCCTTAACTACTGCCAGCAGAATAGCTATTGTGGAGAATAACCTAATTAAAACAACATTGACTAAAGCTAGAACAATAAGAAAAAAGCCTTTAAAACTCTTTAACCTCAGCCATAAGCTGCATAAATGGTTGATGTTATTTATTGGTGCACAATTTGTTATTTGGTCTGTTACGGGTGCTTATATGGTCTTTTTTGATCTTGATTATATTCACGGTGATAGCTTAATTATCAACCATCAAAATAAAATAAAATCAGAGAACTTAACATACTCATCGTCAACCTTATTTCAACAATATCCACGGGCTAAAAACTTAAGTGTTGGCCTGCTAGTGAACCGTGAAGTCTATCGCTTTAACATAGCTAAACAAGCATTTATAATTGATGCACAGAGCGGCGAACCGTTATCGCCATTAAATAAAAACACCGCAATTACCATAGCAAAGCAGCTTTATTCTGGTGATGGAAAAGTACTGAATGCCAAGCTAATAACCACAAATCCACACTTTGGCTTAAGTGCTCGACATTTGCCCGTATGGCAGGTTAATTTTGACAATTTCGCCTCACCGTCGCTTTATATCTCAGTGAGTAACGGTAAACTTGTTAGCAAACGTCATCAACTTTGGTATTTGTTTGATTGGATGTTTCGCTTGCATATCATGGATTATGGCGACGACGAAGATGTCAGTAATTGGTTGCTGTTTTTTATTGCTTCATTGGGATTTTTTGCTGCCTTTAGTGGTTTAGTACTGACTTATTTCAAAGTGATCAAACCGATAATAATCTCACGTAGAAAAAGCCGCGATAGGGCTAAAAAAGCGCAACAAGATAACCGTTTACCTTTTGGAGATAAGTCATGATGCTTTGGATAAGAAAAATTCATAAATGGGCCTCATTACTCATCGGTCTGCAACTACTTATTTGGCTAACCAGTGGCTTAGTCTTCAATGTCATTGATCACAAAAAAGCCCGCGGTAATGCTTATCGTCAAACGGCCATGGCCGAGCAGCCAACGCTGGCAAACCAAGCACTGTTACCCGTTAAAAGCATACTAAAATTATACCCGGCTACGCTTGAACTCAACCAAGTCAGTATTCTCTCGCAGCCTTATTACCTGCTAACTCAACAGCAAGGTTTATATCGCCACTTTGCTAACAGTTACCATATCGTTAATGCTATTACCGATGAGCTAACCTTGGTGGATGAAACATTCGCCAAAGCTATTGCCAAAGCGACTTATAATGGCCCAGGTAATATTAAATCTGTCGCGTTAATAACGCCGCCAATTGCCGATTTTCTCAAACATAAAAATCCCAGTTGGCAAATTAATTTTGCTGATGACTTAGCCACCAGTGTTTATGTTGAACAAGGCTCGGGTCGTTTAATAGGCCATAGTAATAGTGATAAACGCTTTGCCGATTTTTTCTTTATGTTGCACTTTATGGATTACGGCAGTGCCGGCAGCTTCAACACAATTCAAATGATATTATTTGCTTTTATCACCTTATGGCTCACGCTTTCTGGTTTGATATGGACATTACATTTGCTGCGAAAAGGCCAATACCGCTTAAAGAAATTTTAGCTCCATCGCCATAGTGCTAGCCATATTTCTAGCCATAGTTCTGCTCCTCATCCTGATGATAGTAATAGTACAAAGCTAAACACTTTATTTTAATTTGCTCTGCCAGCGGTTACTATAGCTGCCCATGTATATTGTAGAATAACCTAATGAAAAAATTAATTGGCCTGCTTAGCATTGCACTTACGTTTTTAAGCACCACAACTTTTGCAGAAACCTTAAAAGTCGCTTCTTGGAATATCGCCTGGTTGGGTTCTCATGAATATAACCAACGCAAAGACTCCGATTACCAAAAATTAGCGCGCTATGCACGCGAACTAGATGCCGATGTCATTGCCTTACAAGAAGTTGAAAGCGCAAAATGGGCACAAAAAGTTTTTGGTGACGACTATGACTATTTTTTCACCACAAAAGACTGGGTGCAGCGTGTTGGTGTCGCGGTAAGAAAAAGCAGCGGCTATAAAGCCAGTGCGGTCGAATACCGTGAACTTGACCAAGGCCTTGCGCGCCGAGGCATGGACGTTACCCTAACAAAAAATGGTAAGAGCGTGCGCTTATTAGCTGTGCACATGAAATCAGGCTGTTTCGATAACGCACTTGATCAAGCCAGCATTGCTAAAATGCCCGACAGCAATGAAAAAGAACAATATGCAAAAATTGCCTGTACAGAACTTGCCAAGCAAGCCAAGCCATTAGAAGCTTGGGTTGATGCCCGCGCTGAAGAAGGTATTCCCTTTATATTACTCGGTGACTTTAACCGCCGCTTTGTTAAAGACATAGCGTTAAATTACACTGAAGTACAAGGCTTGTGGCAAACCATTAATGATGAAGGTAGCGAAGCACTTTGGGCGCCTACTATTACAGCAGAATCACAATGCTGGGGCGGGTATTACAAAGACTATATCGACCATATAGTTTTTGATCCCAAAGCAAAAGCGCATTATGTCGAAAACTCATTTAAGCAATTAATCTTTGAGCCAAAATACACGCGAGAGCTTAGTCAAAAACTGAGTGATCACTGCCCTATTTCAATAAAGTTGGCACTGTAAGCGCTTGTTAATCACCCAGCATTAGCATTCATTAAGCATTAATGCTGGGTGGTATTTTGATAACGTATTATAGTCTGGCTATTAATCTTGTCAGTCATTGTGCTAAGCAGACACTGTTTCAAAAGTTGTCGCAACAAGCCATGCCTGAGCTAGTGACAATGTAAGCAGCAACGTTTACGCTAAACGGTGAAATTAACCATGAATGATATCCAGAATAATATTCAGAGTGCAACGAAAGAATACGTCATTTTATTGCACGGTTTAGCGCGCTCAGCACATTCAATGGACAAAATGGCACAACGCTTAACCGAGCAAGGTTACCACGTGTTAAATATTGACTATCCTTCACGTGCTTACTCTATTGAACAGTTAGCAGAACAAACCATTTCAGATGCGTTAGCACAATGCCACAACATGCCGGTCAGCTTTGTAACCCATTCAATGGGTGGCATTTTAGTACGGCAATTTCTCAGTCACCATAGTATTAAAAACCTCAATAAAGTGGTTATGCTTGGGCCACCAAACAAAGGTACTGAAATTGTTGACAAACTGGGTAATTTACCCGGTTTTCACTTAGTAAATGGTGATGCAGGCATGCAATTAGGTACTGGCGCATTAAGTGTGCCTAACCAATTAGGCAAGGCTAATTTTGATGTCGGCATTATTGCGGGCACCCAAAGCATAAACTTCTTGTTATCAACCCTCATTCCTGATGCTGACGACGGTAAAGTCTCGGTCGAAAGTACTAAAATTGATGGCATGAATGATCATATTGAAATACCAACCTCTCATGTCTTTATGATGCGAAATGACGCAGTTATCGCGCAAGTCATTAGTTACCTCAAACAAGGTAAATTTAACCGCTAATATAACGATAATAGTACTGACGATATTGTTTAAGCCCTGATAACTAAAAATAATATCTGACTGCCTGCGAGCATAAACCATCTCAATAAAGACTAAAGTCTGATTGACAATCCCATCCACGTTGACTACGGTAAATTACAAAAATAAATTGGTTAAATAACCACGCGGTAATAAGTCATGTCAACAAATCGTCAGATTGCAGTCTCACTAGCTTTACTTGCGGCCACTTTAATAGCATTGCTATTAATTGTCTTAGCACAGATAACAACCAGTATAACTTGGTATGTATCATCTATATTTATAGCAAGCCTTGTTATTTTTTTCGTCAGTATCAACTTTGTAATCAAGAAAAATCAACAAAATCAGCGTCAGTTATTGCTTCACGCTTTAAAGCTTGATATTTCAACCAACCAATCTTTGCAGGATATTCTCTGCAATCAGGCGAGTAAAACCAGCATAGCAGGAAAAAATATTGACGATAAAGCCAGCGAGTTAGCTATTAACTCTGCAGAAGTCAGTTTTTTCCTTGAAAAGCTCAGTAGTGCTATTGAATTATCTAGTGAAGATGTTGATCGGCTGGCCAGTGCTGCGGAGCAAATGTCTATTAGTATTAAGGTGATGAATGACAATGCTGCAATAGCGTCGCAACAATCTAGCCAAGCCATGACAGCAACGTCGGCCGGTTCAAAGCAGCTAAATGACAATGTCGAGGTGATTGAGCAACTCAATAGTGATGTGATCAATGCCGCTGAAAAAATAAAATCGCTCTCGCAAAAAGCCACTAAAATTCAAAATATCACTAATGTTATCGATGGAATTTCACGCCAAACCAACCTCTTGGCATTAAATGCCGCAATAGAAGCTGCGCGTGCTGGCGAACAAGGTCGAGGCTTTGCGGTTGTGGCTGATGAAGTCAGAGCATTAGCATCGAAGACAGCTGAGGCAACAGATCAAATTGGTAGCATGCTCACCCAGATCAATGAGGAAACGTTACAAACCACTGAGGTTATGGCGCAAGTTGTTCAGCAAAGCCATAATATTGTTAGCAGTATGGGTTCACTCGCTATTTCATTAAGTGATATCAATCAAAAAATGACTGAGTCGTCTGATGCCAGCAACCTCATCAGTAACGCACTAGAAGAACACAATGCCACCAGTGATGAAATTTCCATGGCGATCACAAATTTGCATGACTTTTTGCTCGAAAAAAGTAAAGAAACCCATATAGTTTCAGATAAAGCAAAAGCGCTATGCGAAAGTACCGAGTCAATATTCATCGATCTGGCTGAATTCAACACTGGCTCTTTAGTGGAAAAAATTTGTTGGCAAGCACAGCTTGCCGCACAACAAGTAGCCACTATGTTCAGTGATAAAATTTCACGCAATGAAATTAGCCAACAAGCTCTTTTTAACTTTAGTTATAGTAAGATTGCCAATACCAATCCGCAAAAATATCACAGCACTTTCGATGACTTTACCGATAAATTTTTACCGGCTATTCAAGAGCCTATTTTAAAAGAAAACCTTGAAGTTGTCTTTGCTGGCGCCGTCGATATCAACGGCTACTTTCCTACTCATAACCAACGTTATTCGCAACCGCTAACCGGTAACATCGCCACTGACAGCATTAATAATCGCACTAAGCGAATATTTGACGATAGCACAGGCATTCGATGTGGCCAGCACAGGCATAAATTTCTTCTGCAAACATACAAGCGTGATACAGGTGAAGTTATGCATGATGTTTCTGCGCCAATTATCGTCAACGGCCAACACTGGGGCGGCTTTCGTATCGGCTTTAAAGCACAATAATGTTGAGCAACACCTCAGTGCTATTGTGAAATAATTATGAAAGTTTCAAATTAACG
This sequence comes from Colwellia sp. MB3u-4, assembly GCF_014077065.1. Classification (NCBI taxonomy): domain Bacteria; kingdom Pseudomonadati; phylum Pseudomonadota; class Gammaproteobacteria; order Alteromonadales; family Colwelliaceae; genus Colwellia; species Colwellia sp. MB3u-4. The sequence continues at coordinate 156,005 of NZ_JACGVE010000074.1, forward strand.
ATGCCAATCAGATAAAAGTTTAGTATGGTAACTTTGAGGGTTTGTTAAACTTTTTGATGATTTTTACCCGTGATTATTCGCTTTTGATCATAGGACAGTGCATATACTTAGCCATTATTTTAGTCAAACATCTGATGATGATGAAAAGGACTAACAGTGCTACTGATTGCCTTCAATATCACTTGCTGTTTGCTGTGAGGAGTTTACATAGCACAGGTTGCTAGATACCTTGCACCGCGATCAAGCTGTATTGAATGCAAAAAAAGAAACATGAAAAATTAACACCCCCTACCAAAGCAGTATTTAATAAATCTAGGTGAGGGAATCAAGATGATATTATTGAAAAAATTAACGCGATCAACTGTTGTGGTATTAAGTGCGATATCGAGTTTTACGTCGGCAAACGAAATGGAAATCACGGCTATAAAACAAGTGATTTCAGAAAACAGCAAACGCCATACCTATAGCGGCAATGTCAGAATTGCTTTTGCCCATGGCAACTTGTCGACTAAATCAAGTCGTGCTTCTTTTCAAAAAGGTAAAACTGTGATGGAAGGTGATGTAGAGATTATGCTCAGTAACGCCATTGCCAAAACTCAAAGAGTGACTTTCATACCCTCACAGCAGGGCTTAGTGGCTGAAATGGATAAAGTTACCTTTACCTATAAATAACCACGAAAAATAGCGCGTTAGCCTTATTGTTGATGCGATATTCATAGGGATAGTTTTTATCGCTCGGCGTTTGTGCTGATAACAGTTAAATTCCAGTTAACTTGATTGACTGAAGTACACCTACACTGTGCTTACGGGTATCAATCTAGCCTTGGGTAATTGTTTATGTAGGCCATTTTTTATGTAGGTCGGACTTTAGTCCGTCAGCTGTTAAGCGGGCGATTACTGTCATGGGGCAAATATGAACCGCCAAGTTAATTTCACCTGAGATGGCAATCATTAACCTTTAAAATAGCTAAGCAACAGTCAACTCTCTATGGTTCTGGGTGTGGCGTTAAAATGGCGCTTAAATTCGCGGCTAAATTGTGAAGGGCTAGTATACCCCACCAACATTGCCGCCTCTGTTGCCTGTTTACCTTCTGTTACAATCAGATCTTTGGCTTTGTTTAAACGTATTTTTTTTAAATATTGTAAGGGTGTTTCACTGGTAACTTGTCGAAAAGCGCGATGAAAACCTGAAACGCTCATATGTGCTTGATTAGCCAAATGCTCAACCGATATTACCTCGGCATATTCTGTGTGCAGCGTATCAAGCACACGAGCAATCCTAGCATAATGACCATCATGACGAGCTAAATCAAATAATATGTGGCCATTATCACCCACCAGGGCTCGGTAGACAATTTCTTCAACAATCGCTGGCCCAAGAATTTTTGCTTCAACATCTTCGTGTAGCACTTTGATTAATCGCGTAATAACACTATTGAAATTATCATCTAAACTATTTGATTTAACACCAAAATCTAATGGCGTTTTATGACTCGGTGTTGCTAGATTACCTAACGTATTTTGTTCATTAATTTGGTTAACTAGTTTATGTAATATATGCGAGTCAACATCAATAATTAACCCTAAAATAGGCAAGCCATGATCAGAAAACGCCTCACATTCCAATGGCATTGGCACACCTAACACTAAATAGTCACCTGAGCCATATTGCACACAATTCTCTGCAACATAAATATTTTTACGCCCTTGCCCGATGACAATAATGCCTGACTGATAAAGTAATGGCTCTCGATCACTACCGGCACTAGCACGATAAAATTTTACACCCGGAATCAGCGTTTGATAGCTGCCATTCAATGTATTCAATGATTTTAAATGCGCAAAAGACTGCATTAGTTGTGCTAAATTTTTCATAACTCACTCAAACAATAAACATGTTTCTCATCACATTTATACAAATAGGCAATGATTATCGATAAAAACGTCTGTTTACACAACATTTATTACAGTAATATGCAACTCAACATAAGCTGCTATGCTTTTTATTCGATAAATATTAAATGAGGTATCCCATGGAATTTTCATACGTTAACCCAACTCAGATCCATTTTGGCCAAGGTAAAATTGCCAGTGTAACTGACGCTATTCCAAGCACTAGCAAAGTGCTGGTTATTTACGGTGGTGGCTCAATCAAAAAAAATGGTGTTTATCAACAAGTACAAAATGCCTTAAGCCAGCATACTTGGACAGAGTTTTCCGGTGTTGAGCCTAATCCAACGATGGAGAATTTAGATAAGGCTGTTGCCCTAGTTAAAGCGGAAAAAGTTGATTTTATACTAGCGGTTGGTGGCGGTTCAGTGATCGATGGTGCGAAATATATTGCTGCCGCTGCATGTTATGACGGTGCCGGCTGGGACATTCTATTAGGTAAGCATACCGTTACTAAAGCTATTGCCATTGGCGCTGTATTAACCTTACCTGCTACCGGCTCAGAGTCTAATTCGGGTTCCGTTATTACCCGCGCAGCAACTCAAGATAAACTGCCATTCTCCTCGCCAGCCGTGCAACCAAAGTTTGCCGTGCTTGATGCCGATGCGATGAAAACATTACCAGAACGTCAATTAATTAATGGTTTGGTTGATGCTTGGGTACATACCTGTGAGCAATATTTAACTATGCCAACGGGTGCTATGGTACAGGACGGTTACGCAGAAGCCTTACTTAAAAACTTGCTAACTTTGGCTAAGCAATATGACCAACATGAAACACTACAATGGCGTGAAAATCTCATGTGGACAGCAAATCAAGCACTTAATGGCTTGATTGGTGCCGGTGTACCGCAAGACTGGGCAACACATATGATTGGCCATGAAATGACCGCACTTTACGGCGTTGATCACGCACGCTCGCTAGCGATTGTACAACCCTCATTATTGCGCAACCAACTGACGGTTAAAAAAGCTAAGTTAGAGCAGCTAGGTCATAATGTTTTTGCCTTAGCGGCAGGTGATGATTTAGCTGAACGCACAATTGTTGCTATTGAAGCCTTCTACCATAGCTTAAATGTTGCTACACAATTAACTGAACACGGCGATGATAAAGCTAGCGCTATTGATAAGATCATTGCACAGCTTGAAGCACACAAGATGACAGCGCTAGGTGAACACCAAGCCATTACCTTAACGCAAAGTCGTGAAATATTGCAGTTAGCGGTTAAGTAACAGTCTGTAAGCTAATAGTCTGTAAGCTAATAGTCTGTAAAATGAGTAACGCTCAATAAAAAAACTAAGCGAGTAGTATTTTCAGTACTCGCTTAGTATTGCCGCTATTTACTTAACGGCTGATTTGATAACACACCTCTGATCTCGTTTAGCGCGTCTACCGCAAAACCTTGATCATAAAAGTACAATATTTCGCCTTTATTATTTAGCAGCACCACACGGGCATTAGAAATATTTTCATTACCGGTAAAAGCCTGAACTTGTTCACCATCGTCATAAATTGTCACTACCCCTTGCCATAGAGGTTTTGGAATGCCAGATCGCATACCATTATCAATAAAGGTACTGAACATTTGTGGAAATAAGCCTTGAATAGTAGGTACTTCATAAACTTTTACCTGGGTATCGGTTACATCTAAAGCAATTAACCAACGATCAATATCAAACTGTGAATTTTGCACATAACCAATCAAAAGTAAGGTTACGTCGTCAGTAAAATCACTTGGAATGGTGAATGATTTTTTTTCTAAGGTTTGACCCACTACGGTTGGAAATATTTCTCCGGTAATATTTTTATTTGGATATTGTGTGCTACAAGCTGTTAGCAACAATAGCACCAAAAAATAGCTTATTATTCGCATGTTATGCTCCTGCTTAATCTGTTGAAAAACAATACGTCAGCGCTTTTATTTTGGTTCACAGCATAAACCAATAAGCAGATGACATTTAATAGCAAAAATAGTCGAAAAGTGCCAATAAACGGGTGGAAATAATTATAGACTTTATGGTCTAATTAACCGATGAACTCAACAAAGTGTAGTACCATTACACAATAATATGCTACTTAAGTCCTCTTAATCGCTCACGATACTTATCGCGCGCCAGTGCTTGCATATCAGTTACCGTATCGCTTTCATCAACAATTTCACGACCAAGCAAGGTTTCAATAGCATCCTCTAAAGTAACAACCCCTGAGGTTTGACCGTACTCATCTTCAACTGAGTAGATATGTATATGATTTTTAATAAACATATCTAACAACTGCTGAACCGGTAACTTTTCAGATACCGCGGCTAACTTAATCACAAAATTACTAATCGGCTCATCACCATGCCCGTTACGTTCAGCTTCATACAAATCCCCTTTAATCACTTTACCGGTGATATCATCAATGGTTTTACCGTAAACCGGTATGCGGGAGAATTGCCGAGTTTGTTCATGATTTAGCGCCGCCGTGACGGTTATGTCTTGATGTAACATGTGCACTACCGTGCGTGGCGTAAATACATCGCCAGTGTGTAATTCTCGCAAATTTAATATATTTGATAAATATTCGTTTTCTTGCGAGAACAGACTGCCATCTTTGTAGCTTAATGACGCTAGGGCTATAATTTCTTCCCGAGTAATTTCATTGGCTTTACCCCGCTTGAATGAGTGCGTTAACCGAGTTGAGAGCCAAACCAATGGATAAACAATTCTCACCAACCAAGTGATAACAAAGGCAGAAGGTATGGCCAAACTGCGCCAGAATGTTGCTCCTAAGGTTTTAGGAATAATTTCTGAAAAATACAAAATCACCAGTGTTAACAGCACAGCAATCATGGTTTCCCACTTTTCACCAAATATACCGATAGCCTGTGCGCCAACACCTGCCGCCCCCATGGTATGTGCAAAGGTATTAAGAATTAATATACTGGCAAGTGACTCTTCTAAATGCGTTTTAACTTTTGCTAGCACCAGTCCATGCTTAGGTTTTTTTGTTTGCATTTGCTCAACAAAACTTGGCGTTATCGATAATAATACCGCCTCAAGTATTGAGCATATAAATGACACCCCAATCGCAATTGCCAAATAAATAAACAGTAAAGTCACTTAGTCATTCCAAATCTATAATATTAAATTTCACTGCTAAATAGCATATCACAATGTAGGCAAAGCACTTGGTTTGAGTGCTTAGCTTAATGGTATTAGTAGGGATTGAGGTGATTAATTAAACAAAGCAGTGACAAATTTATTGCCAGGATAGATTTTAATTTTTTGACGGTAACTCGCTGTATTAATTTTGCACAAATATAAATAATACATTTTTTTGAAAGCATATTAAAAATTTACAGCAAACAGCTAAACTTTATGTAAACTTATTCGCCAACAAGGCGGCTAAAAATAACCACATTGTGTTGCCATTGAAAAGTGTGTCATTAAAAATTGTTGTCATTAAAAACAAAGCGCCAGAAACCCTCAACACATTTAGTCTTAAAACTGTTAAGGCTTACTGCTTGGCTTCATCAAGGTTTATCAAGCGAGTCAATCATGATTTAAAGTACCAGTAATAAAGTTTTATCACTTGTACTGCATGGCATTACCGCAATATATTGCGCTGTGTCATTAAAAGTTTTGAGTATTAAAGTCGCTGGGCCATACTTATTAAAACTAAAACTAAAGTAAAGTAAGAGCGCTTTATTTACGCCATAAAATCTTCTAAAAACCAAGCTGCAAACTCATGCCGCCCTTCTACATTGGCTTTGCTATATATCACAGAGGCTTGCTGGCGAACCGTTTTGTCTTTGGTATTTCTAACACCGCTTATTTCTTTGAAGCTTAGTCCTTTAAGCAGCAACATGGCAATTTCTTGCTCACTAAGTGTTAAGTGCCATTGTTCAAACTGGCCATGAATAACATGACTGTAGGCATGGCGAGCATTTTTCATTTCTTGAGAAATATTTCTCAATTTATCATCTGAAACGACTAACTCTTGTTTTAGCCTAACGGTATTTAATGTGCGAGAACGTATATCTTTAACTAAAAGCAGCGCACCAAAACCAGAAACTATCACAATAAGACTTTCTGAGAAAACATGCCACATAGGTACACCTAAAGAAATATCAGTGATCACGTCAAAAAAATTTAATAGCATTATTATAACTAAAATTAACACTATCACTTTATCCTTCATAAAACCTCTTTATATCAATAAGTTAAATATACAATAGACAAATGTACCATCACGAAGAATAAACCTAAATTAAGTAAGGTTCGACCTATGTCTAATGACCCTTGATATAATAACAGTAATAATTACCTTACAACGTTTAATTACCTGTGAATTTATTGTATGTCGTTATTACTGGTGAAAGAAATACCTCAGATACTTAGCTGCAAATATACGCTATTTTATTTATGCTTTATGGTGCTATTTCAAATATCGTCAGCATTTGCCTTTGAAAAAAGCCAAGTCGTTGACCTGTCTTCGCTTGGCGCTTTTGAGCTAAAATTTTCCACCGTTAAAAAAGCAAACTTTATGGTAGGTCAGCATTTAATTGGCGAGGTAAGCTACAAACCTGGTGACACTATTGCTAGTGTTGAAGGCTATCGAGCGTTTTATCAATTTGAAGTTCTGCTATTTTTTAAAGACATAGAAAAACTTAAAGATATACTTAAGCCAATTTGCCAACCCACCAAGTTAAAATACTGGATCACTCCTGTTTTACAATCTGGCCACTTTTAACTCCACAGCAATAAAAGAGAAATAATATGAATATTAATAGGCAACAAGTTTTCGTCTGGAGTCGTAAAGTCAGGCTTTTTCATTGGATAAATGTCATTGCAATTTTATTACTCATTGCGATAGGCACAGTTATATTAAATGGCAAAACATTGGGCCTGAGTACCGAAGGTAAAGTATTATTAAAAACCATACATGTGTTGGTGGGATATGTTTTTGCGAGTAACTTAATTTTTAGATTAATCATAGCTTTTGTTGGTAAAGGTTATGAGCGGTGGCATAAAATCCTGCCTTTTAAAAAAGGCTTTAAAGCTGAATTAGTTGCATTTACACAAGGTAAAAAGTTAGCTTACAAAGGCCATAGCCCTGCAGGTAAATTGATGATACTAGCACTGTTATCCGCCATGACAGTGCAAATGATCTCAGGTCTTGTTATCGCCGGCACCGACATTTACTACCCACCCTTTGGTCAATATTTTGCTGAAAGTATTGCCATCAATAAAGACAATATAGCGGCGATAAGACCTTATTCAAAAGAAAACATTGATGCAGCGGCTTATCAAGTGATGAGAGATTTTCGAAAACCTTTTATTACCGCTCATGTTTATGCTTTTTACTGTCTGCTATTGCTTATTCCACTGCATATTATTGGGGTGATTATTGCTGAAAGACGGGAAAAAAGCGCCCTTGTTTCTGCCATGTTCAATGGTTATAAATACCTACCCAAGCATAAGACTGATGAGCATTAAAGCTTAATTTTTATTAAAAACTAAAGATAATTAAAAACGAAAAAATACTGACAATAATCCTAAACACCACTCTAGCAGGTGGTGTTTAACGGCTGTTTGAATGAAAAAATTTGAATCCACATCACCAATATAGAAAGTGAAAATAGCGTGTGAAAAATAGGTCTGGAAATACACTTTATAAAAATCGCGCGATCAAGATTAGCAAGCCGATAAGTTCCTCAACAAACAGGCTAAATATAGCTTATATTGACCTAACCATATTAATGTTAGATTAGGGATATTAATAAAAAATAGCGCCTTTAGGCCAGAAGAGTACTCAGTAAAGGCGAGTATTGTTTTTTGTTTAAAGACAGTGTAACCCCGACTCTTTAGCGCACCATGATTCTTATATATCACAACCTACAACCGCTATATTCCGCATTAAAATTAAAGGCCACATCACGCTAATAACCTACACAGGTAAATACTACTGAGGTTTCACTTTGTGCGCCTAACTCATTTTATTGATTAAATTTTAACAGAACATCAAAGCGCTACTATCTTAATATAGTTGGACAACCTTGGTTTAATAGACGATAGTTTAAGTATCTTAGCCACTAATAATTACTTTAAAGGAGCTCAAATTGGAGACTGAAAATTTAACTACCGTCACTATTATTTATTACCAAGAAGACAGCTTAGAATTAAAGCATGAAATTAAAAGCTATCCTAAAAATAAATCTGGCAGGGTTATTATCCCACAGGAGTTCAAACAGGATAAGTCTATATTAGCCGTCTGTCTTGGTGAGATAACTATCATAAACAAAATCGGTGATAGAATTATGTCACTTGGCATCGAAGATGAGAACTTTTAGTCTTTAAGCTTTATCGACAGCTAAGCCATATTAAATTTTTCAATCATCAGTTTATGCCTGCTTTTATTATTAAAAAATAACTAACAAAGTAACTAACAAAGTAACTAACAAAGTAACTAAAAGCTGGGCAACCGTTTTAGGTGTCAATAATTTAACTCAAGATGTTAAATTAATATTTCAAATCAATATTTCAAATCAATAATGGCTCTAACCTTATCTAAAGTTGTAATCAGCTGGCGACTAAAATTAAACGTCATGATATGACTTTCTTTTTTGCCTTCGCGTAATAGTTCATTAAAATGGCTAATTTGATAATTATAGCCATGGGTTTTACAGTCAAAAAATACCGATTCTTCATTATTATCTTTAATTAAAGTCACCGTTGACGGGCTATTAAAGCCACTATTAATTTTAATAATGCCTTGCTCGCAATAAAAAATAGCTTCACTGGGGGTAGGCTCTAATAGTGTTGACGTTAGTGTTGCTACGGCATTATGGTAATTAAATACCATAGCGCAGGAAGAGTCAGCGCCATTCTCAAAAAAGCTTGCCTTGGCTGTTATGGTATCTGGCACGCCAAGTGTTGAAAGTGCAGCAAAAATAGGATAAATGCCAATATCTAAAAGACTGCCTCCTCCTAGCGATTTGTTAAAAAGCCGAGACTCTTCATTAAAGACCTTAACAAAACCAAAATCAGCTTCAATTTTCAGAAGATTGCCATAAGTTTTGCGACTCAGCTCTGCTAAGACAAAATTATAATGCGGCAGAAAATAGGTCCAAAGTCCTTCCATCAGCAGAGTATTATGTTTAGTGGCAGCAGCAATCATGCTATTCACTTCATCGATATTCATAGCAAAAGGTTTTTCACATAATACCGCCTTGCCCTGCTCTAAACACAACAGGGTATTTTCTTGATGTAAAGAGTGTGGCGTTGCTATGTAAACAGCATCAATGTTTTCATCGTTTACTAACGCTTCATAGCTACCGTAGGATTTAATTGCTTGATATTTTTCGGCAAAGTCATCAGATTTTTGCTGTGTTCTTGATGCAACCGCATAAAGTTCAGCACCTTCCACGGTTAATAAATCTGTCGCAAACTTATTGGCTATATTACCTAAACCAATAATTCCCCAACGTATATTTCTATTTTTCAGTGACTTCATTGACTATTTCTCAATATAAAAAGTGACAGGAAAAGGATTTTCTCATGCGTCTAATCGCCCTAGAGATGGCACAACGACCTACAGCTAGAAAATACTTTCTTTAAATTATTCAACATAAATGAAACTACCAATAGTTAGCCTGCCTATTTTAGGATCTGAAGACAAACCTAATATCGGATTAATGTCACCTGAGTGTAAGGCCATACTGGGATAGATCACGGCTCTATTCATACCGGCAGCCACTGAATGAAATTGCTCAAAAAGGCTATTATCTGAGTTTACGTAGCAGGGGTTTTTATGTAACTGATGCGCCATAGCCTCCTTTTTAAGCTGCTGACCATAACTGACTAAACGCGCTGAGGTGATGCGCTCAAATGCACTGGCCCGGTGTCGATAAAAAGAAGTTCCGCCATGTTCTGGCTCACATAAGTAATGTACTACCGCCAATTGATTAATATTGGCGGTATCAAAATGCGGCAGCATTTGTATCGGCTTTAAATGCTCGGGAGCTCTATCTGAAACAGCAAATGCAGACATTAATGCTCTAGCACTAGTGGCGGTATCAAAACCAAAATATGATTTAAATAGCGGTAAGTATTTTTTACAAATTTGTTCACTATATATTTCTGGTGCTAAAAAACGTTTGCCCGGATAGAAGTTTTGTTGATCGGCTCTAAATAATGAGCCATCACCCGCGCAGGAAATTAAATCATCAGGTTTGTTGGCAAAACCATCAATAATCAACAAGGGTATATTTTCTTTACCAATCGTCAGCTTAGTTAAGCTAGGATTATCATTTAGTGTAAAATCTAACATCGAATAACGTTTACCCTTGCTAAATCTCTAGTGATTAACTTAGAGACTTATTTTTTAAATCAATTAGTGTATGAATTTGCCCTAAAGATATCATCATTGTATGTATGGCAGACAGTAAGCCACTTTGATGTAAAGATAAAATTTGTTCATTGTTTAATGCTGCGAGTTTCACTTCGTCAATGGTATATAAACCGGCTAATTTAGTAGCGCTTTGATTCATAAAAGTAATGTCTAACGACATGGGTTTAATTAATGCCATTGACGTTAGAGTCGCTATTAATACTTTATTTTCTTTTTCACCCAGCAGTAATTGCGTAAGATTTGCTTTCACGGTTTTAAAATAGCTAGATTCATCACCTTTTTCATCAAAAAGTGCCTGTCCGATTTCTTCTGATACTGCGGGACTATCGGTATTCAAGCAAACAGCAAGTTCGTTATGATGCTTTTCATCGCTCGTTTCAACAAAAAATGGTTGTCGCCTTATTTGCAATGGCACATAGAGTCCTTGCCATTGTGCTTGCTGCCAAAATAAGTTTTCATTTTCCTCAAAGCCTAACATCGCAGAAAATACAAACTGTCCTGTGTCGCCATTTTTAGTCAGTACAATCGGATATTGTACTGCTAAATGAATAAACTCAGCTAAAACAACCGGAATCAGGGGTAAATTAGCACCATGGTGTTCAACTTTATTGAGATCTATTTTAGTGTTTAAATGCTTTTTATTATCTACTGCGACTAAACTAGCCATGTATAATTTCTCTTGTTCGCTGATGACTTAAATTCGGTTAAAGCCAAATTCAATAATTTTATTAATTAATTCACGGTTTTTCGGCAGTGTCGCTACCGCTTTGTCGGTGAGTTTTTTATTTTGCGCAAATTGATGTTGTGCAAAATCAATATTATCGAGTGCATAAGTGTTTTGGCTATAATCGCTTTTAAAACCCATACCATATAAAACATACTGATAACTTGCCGCAGGAAAAACTTCATTATTACTGGTAAAGTCATGATCAGCAGGTGCTCGATATTGCCAAAGCGCCATCGCTTCTTTTAAACTTTCAGGAATAGAGTCAGGATTGCGGTTATCAGTCCAAAAAGCGTTATCAGTTCTTTTACTTAAAATGTAATGTAACTTAAGAAAGTCGATGATTTTTTCCCATCGATAAAGAAACGTTTCATTAAAGCGCTTGGCGGCTATGTCCATAATGTCACGAGACTGCGGCAATTGTTCACTGATCATTTGTGCTGACAATTCTACCATCACCAAAGCAGAGGCCTCTAATGGCTCTAAAAATCCTGCCGACAAGCCTACCGCCACACAATTGTTTTGCCACATTTTTTCTCTATGACCACTAACAATTGGAATTTTCCGTACCGTTAGTGATGAAAATTTATCACCAACATACTTAGCTAATACTGCCCTGGCCTGCTCTTCAGATGAATATTTACTCGAATATACATAACCAACACCGCGGCGATGTTGTAAGCCAATATCCCATATCCAACCTGCTTCTTGGCCAGTTGACACGGTATGAGAGGCAATTGGCGAATCGGCATCATCATAGGGCACTTGTACTGCTAACGCCGTATCAATAAATAATACGTCACTGCAGCTCTTAAATGGCACTTGATAATGCTGACCTAAAAGCAGCGAAGAGAAACCAGTGCAATCAACAAATAGATCACCGGTAACATCCGCATTATTTTCAGTACTCACGGATGAAATATCACCGTTTGGGGCTGAATTAACACCCGTAACGTTATCAATAATATGAGTAACCCCAAGCTTTTCTGTGCAATGCTTTTGTAAAAACACAGAAAACTTCACAGAGTCTAGGTGATAGGCATAATTTGCAACCGCCGCAAACTCAGGCGTTCTAATCGTTTTAGGCGCTAAGCCATTTTCACAAACCGACTCTTGAAAACAAACGTCTTCAGAAAATGATTTAGTCCCTGCTTGGCCTTGCTTTGCCAACCAATGCGCCGCTAAGTCGCCTTGTGAAAATCCTTGTGGCAGCACTAAGGGATGATAATAAAAATCATCTTCACTACCATCAACCCATTTAGCAAATTTTGCGCCTTGCTTAAAACTGGCATCACATTCGCGAATAAAATCTGTTTCACTAATACCTAACGCACTCAACGTACTGCGCATAGTGGGCCAAGTTCCCTCTCCAACGCCAATAGCCGGGATATTAGGAGACTCAACTAAAACCACAGTTAAACCTTGTTCCGTATTACTTTTATGTTTTGCTGCTAAACGCCCAGCAGTCAGCCAGCCCGCTATTCCGCCACCAACAACAACGACTTTTTTGGTCAATTTATTCATAGTTAATCTGCTAATGTTATTTTAGCTCTCGTTTAGTAAGAGAGTATTGAAGTAGACTTTTACTTCTAGAGGAAGTAAAAGTCTTTATGCATAACTAAGATTATAAATTATAAAGCTTAGAAGCTACCGCGTACGCCCAATGAAATACGACGGCCACTATCAACAACGTCGAGTATTTGATTAGAGAAACGACCACGGCTATGAGTGTATTCTTCAGTTAAGTTAATACCCTCAACAAACACGGTGATTTTTTCAGTGACATCAAAACTAGCACTAGCATCCCACTGTGCGTAATCTTCAACGTAAGTCACACCATCACCGCCACCTTGGCTAAGGCTTTGCAAGAAAGTGTCACGCCAGTTGTAAGCGATACGTGCTTGTAATGGACCATTTTCATAAAAAGCCACTAAGTTAGCCGAGTCACTTAAACCGGTAACCGCAAATACTTGTGTAATGTCAGTATTATCAAGTTCAGCATCACTATCAACAAGCGTTGCGTTCGCTAAAAGACCAAAACCTGTGTCACCAAAAGTATGCTGGGCTGCAATTTCCCAACCGTCTACTATTGCTGATTCACCATTACTAGGAGCCGTATTAGTAAAAGTCGCCACACTATCTTCACTATCAGGCGCACTAACATCAGTACCCGTAGACGGATCTGTTAATAAACTACCATCAGCTGTTACAAAAGTTTTTGCTAGCTTGGTGTTGGTAATAAAGTTAGCAACATGCTTTCTAAAATAACCGGCAGAAACATAGCTTGCTTCGTCATAATACCACTCAAGTGACAAATCTAAGTTATCAGAACTAAAGGGGACTAAAGCTGAATTACCACTTGATGACTGTAAGTTACCTTGACGAGTCGTTTGCAAAGAAGTGATAGGTCTTAAACTACTTAAGGTAGGACGTGTTAAGGTTTTTGAAACGGCTACACGAGCAATTAAATCTTCATTTATTTCTAATTTAACACTGAAATTAGGTAAAATTTCACTGTAACTATTATTTTCCGTAAAGTTAGTTGTATCACCGTATGCCGCTAACATTTCAGTTGCATCCAGAATACGTAAACTTTGAGGGTTTGCTTGCGAAGCACTCACCGCAACATCTGTAGTTTCATAGCGGAAACCTGCGGTACTATAAATAAACATATTGGCTATTTCGCCATAAAAATCAAGTTCTAAGTATAGAGATGCTGTTTCTTCTTCAACTTCAAAAGAGTTGTTGGTTTTAACGGCGTCAAAGTCGACACCTTCAATATTACCTAAGAAATCAAATAAGGCTTCACCATCAAAACTTAACCATTGTGTCGGTGAACGGCCACTGCCACTTACGCTACTTAAAAAGTCATCACCGGCATCAAATACTTCCTGAGGGAAAGCGCTAACATCTGGAAAATCTTTATAGTTACAGTAAGTACAGTGAATACCGCTTTCATCATTATTCCAGGTATTTACCGTTTTAGTTTCAGACGAGAACATAGCGCCAAATCTTGCTTTAGCAAAACCTGTGTCGCCATCAGCCGCCCAAACACTGTCCCAGCGAAGTTGCGTAATATCGTCTTCAACTTCATCACCACCACGGATCATCACGTGTGCGCCGCTGTTAGCCGTATCTAAATAATCAGATACACCTGCAGGGGCAACATAATCAGGACTTGTCGGGTCTTGGTTAACACCATCGCCTTCTTGCTGACCACTGTATATTGAATCATTGGCGGTTGCGAAATCTGAGTAATAAGGCAAAATATTATCATCAAGATTCCATTGCACACGGTTAGCATAGCCTAATAACGCTAAGTTACCGCCTCGACCATTGTTAGCCGCGCGTGTCGCATTCGAGTTACTAATATCAAACTGCATGTTTAAGTTATCATTAACATCCCAGTCAAAATTAAGACCAAATGAAGTAGACTCTGTTAAACGGTCGCCCTTTTTCGCATGAAAATCAGTCGCTAAACCCACTTGTTGATACATCTCAGTAACCGTGCCATTTTCATCAACAACAATGTTTTCTGCGTTATCAGAAGTAAACCAGTGACCGTATGATGTGGTATCAGAATTAACATCAAAATCAGAATATAAAACATCTGCAGTAACAATTAAGTTATCGGCAGGCGCGTACTGTAAAACTAAATTAGCATTAGTACGTTCACGTTTTTCAGTAGTAACTAAAGAATCAAAGTTTTGAGGAATAAAGACGTTACCTACGTAATCATCTCCTGATGCTGTTTTTGGTGTCCCACGAGTGAATGATGAGTTTTCTCGCCAACCAGCAGATTGTGCTCTATTTAAACGCGTTTCACGCTCTAAGTAAGAAACAGCAAATAAAGCACCAAAAGTGTCATCGTTAAAGGTATCACTGATTAATAAAGAGGCTTGTGGTGTGGTCTCTTCACTATTGCCATCGTAAATACCTTTAAGGCTACCCGCTAACTTAAAACCACCAATAGCGAAAGGTTTAGCTGTTTCAATATTAATAGTAGAACCGATACCGCCAGACTGCATGGTTGCTGTCGATGTTTTATGCACATCTAGCGTCTTCACCATTTCAGCCGCAATAGTGTCAAAACTAAAATCGCGACCTGCGCTTTCAGTTGCTTGTTGACGACCATTAACTAATACCGTGTTAAATTGTGGACCAAAACCACGAACAGTAATTTTTTGACCTTCGCCGCCTGAACGATCAATTGAAACACCTGAGATACGTTGCAGTGACTCTGCAAGGTTAGTGTCTGGAAACTTACCTATGTCTTCTGCTGAAACTGAATCTACAACACCACTTGCTTCACGCTTGGTGTCCATAGCACGGCTCAGTGCCCCCCGAATCCCCCGAACTTCAATGATTTCTACTTCTTTAGCTGTACTTGCTGTTTCTGCAATTGAAGGTGCCGCTGCGACTGTAGTTAAAACCGCTAATACTGCACTTGCTACTTTATTTTTTTTATAATGTGCCATGTTGTTTGTTCTCTCAAATCTTGAATCTATTAAGATAGATAACTGCCCACTCTCGCTAATATCTGTTTTAAGCCCGGTATTTCTGAGTAACTTATTCAGCGCATTCATCACAGAAAAACTACCTGAAACTCGATTTGTTTGCTTATCCGCAATTTTATTTAACGGAAAAAGTAACGTTATATCGGCCTGTTCAGCAAAACTTATTAACGATATGTCGGCTCTTTGTCTGGGAATATTGAAAGATATTTTTTCCTTGGCATGCACCCAACTAGGTAGGCTAAAAAGCATAACAATACAGAAAAAATGTACTTTAAATTTCAAATATTCCACATGTATAGATTTTCGCCATACATAAAACAAAGACGACTGGTCTATTTTTTTCCTCCATAAGGATTTAGAAATTATGGTTGAATTATTTTTTGAGAGAAAACCCAGCATTACTTTTTTTAAGCCTTATTTAATTTTTATGGTGCTTTTTATTGGCAAAAAACGAAAGACGAATAAAACAAAAATATAAACCCAGCGGCCACCCACTGACTTTTAGACTTGCTTAACGTTACTGTTTATATTTTATTTATTACAACTACTTGCTCAAAATTATGGTATCTATTTTATTTATGACAACTAAATTACAACTGATCGACCTTATTCAACTCTACGCAGAATTACAAGTGATGAATAGATTCAATAAATTCGATAGCAGCGGTTTTTGTAAAGCACATTTAAAATGTGTGGCTAATATCTTTGAGTTCTCTTTGAGTGAGTTTTCAGCTCTCTGATTAAAATGGCACAGTAACTTTTTTAGTCGCTGCTTTTTAGTATCCGCTTTGAAAAATAAATATTTGTTAATAGGTTATAATATGTCATTTATTGCTAGCGGATTTTTTAACATGAATCGTCTTAATGGTTACTAAGGTAATTTAATGGTTTGCACATCAAACGTTAACTATAAATCATTACCAAAAATTACAATAATAAATAGAAGTAACCTAATGTCGAGCGACACCTTATTTTATAAAATATATTTAGCATCGAGAAAAAGTATTTCTCGCGTGGTATCTCGCATTGTTCCTCCGGATGAAATTGAAGATATTGTTCAAGAAACCTATGTACGTATTTGCCAAATAGAAAATAAAGAAAATATTACTTCACCAAAATCGTTTATGTATAGAACAGCACGGAACTTAGCGCTAGATTATCAAAAAAGAGCCGGTGTTAAACTTGTTGACCGTGTTGACGATCTACAAGCTTTGGAGTATTTATTATCAAATGACGTTGATGAAATGTATGAAAACACTTTAATTAACAATGAATTTTCGCACTTTTGCGAAGCCGTCAGACAATTACCCACACAATGTCGCAAAGTTTTTGTATTAAAAAAAGTGTATGGATATTCGCAGCGTGAGATCGCTGCTCAATTAGGCCTTAGTGAAAGTACCGTGGAAAAACATATAGCAACCGGCATGAAGCGTTGCACGCTCTTTATGCGAAACATTAATAAACTAGAGAGTAAATCTTCTGCTAGCACTTCTCAAAGTATTGCTGGAGGCACTCATGAATAATGTTCATCAAATTAATAAAAAATCGACTCAACAGCAATCAGCTGAGCGTTTAGAAGAAACCCGCTTAAATGATGCTAGCGATTGGATCGCTAAATTAGATCGTAGCTTAACGACATTAGAAAAAAAGCAGCTAACTGAATGGTTGTCGACTGATGTTTTAAATATTGAAGTTTTATTTGAAGTAGCGCAAATGTGGGACAAGATGGACCACTTAAGTCGTTTATCTGATATTTTTCCACAAGCTAACGTTAAGAAAAAACAAACAAGAAATGCTATTACCGCGGTGGCCGCTTCATTTATTGTCGCATTAACGCTTATGCTTTATCAAAGTGGCTCCAACCTTCTACCCTTTGCCCAAAGCACATCTACTATCGTTGCAATGCAGGCAAGTTATCAAACCAATATTGGTGAAAGTAATACCATTAATTTACCTGACAACAGTAAAATAGTGCTTAACACTAATAGTTTTGTACAAGTTAAATATAGCCAAAACTCTCGAATAATTGAGTTACTACGTGGTGAAATTCATATCGATGTGGCACACGACACCGCACGACCTTTAAGTGTTATTGTTGGAGGTAAAGTTATTCAAGCCGTGGGCACTGCTTTTAACGTCGAAGTGCGCAATGAATTAGTCGAATTGATTGTCACTGACGGTAAAGTGTTGGTCGCACAAAAAGATAATACCCTTGACGATGGCATTGAGCAGATAGCAAAAAGACTACCAAAAAATTCGATGGCGATATCAAAAGGCGAAAAAGTCGACTTAGACACATCAGGTAAAACACAAGAGAAAGTCAGAAAAGTAGACCCCATAGAAATGGCGGCTAACTTAAGCTGGCGTCAGGGCAATTTAATATTTCGTGGTGAGTCGCTTGCAGACACAATGACAGAGATTAGCCGCTATACTGATATAGAATTTGAATTAGCTGATGATAAAGAACTTCAAAAAATACAAGTCGCTGGTATGTTTAAAACAGGTGATGTCACTGGCTTACTTGATGTGCTGACACGTAATTTTAATATTAGCTATCAAAAAGTTGGCCCACATAAAATCGTCTTAAAATATGCTGGTTAATACTTGCATGACATGAAAACCAAAGGCTTAGCTTTTCATATTAAGCCTTCAAAAAAAGCCTTTAAACCACCGTTCTAGATTGACCATTATGCAAAATAATGGTCTTTTTATTTCAAGCGCTTAATTAAAAAATCAACACAATAACAATAAAGGAAAAAGCATGACTGAACAAACACATTTAGCTGGTTTAAATGGCAGACAACAAACGCCAGAAGAGGTTAATTCCTCGTTTTTATATGTACTCTTTATTTCTTCTGTCGCTGCTTTAGGTGGTTTTCTTTTTGGTTTCGACTCCGGCGTTATCAATGGCACAGTAACAGCGTTAGGCAATGCTTTTCAATCCAATGATGTGGCAACCGGATTTAATGTCGCCTCTGTTTTATTAGGTTGTGCCGTCGGCGCATTAATGGCTGGACCGATTTCTGACCGTTTCGGCCGTAAACCCATTATGATTGTTACCGCCATAATATTTGCTATCAGTGCCTTTGGCTCAGGGATATCAGATTCTTCTATTGAGTTTATTTTTTATCGACTCATTGGCGGCTTGGGCATTGGTGCTGCATCTGTTTTAGCACCGGCTTATATCGCAGAAGTTGCACCTGTTGCCTTGCGTGGTCGCCTAGCAACTCTTCAACAACTCGCCATAGTACTAGGTTTATTTGCAGCATTTTTAAGTAATTATATTATCGCCTCATCAGCAGGAAGCGCAGAAAATTCATTTTTACTCGAGCTGTCAGCTTGGCGATGGATGTTTTGGGTCGAATTAATACCAGCGACATTGTTTTTAATTGGTGTGTTATTTATTCCAGAATCACCACGTTATTTAGTGGCTAAAGGTAATATAAAACAAGCACATGATGTGTTTAAAAAAATATCAGCCGGCACTGAAGATAAGCTTATTGATGAAGTAAAAACATCATTACACGGCAATAAGAAAACTCATATTGCCGATTTATTTATTGAAGGTAAAAAGAATATACATCCCATTATTTGGGTCGGTATTGCACTTTCTGTTTTTCAGCAATTTGTCGGTATTAATGTTGTTTTTTATTATGGCGCTGAGCTATGGCAAGCGGCAGGTTTTGATGAGTCGCAATCGCTCTTAATCAATGTAATGACGGGAACAACCAATATAATTTCAACCTTTATTGCTATTGCTTTAATAGACAAGATTGGCCGAAAGCCTTTGTTATTAGTAGGCAGTATCGGCATGTTTATCAGTTTAGGCATCTTAAGCTTTATTTTTGGTAGTGCCGGCTTTGATGAATTAGGTAAAGTAGCATTGTCTGATGCGATGGGCACTTTCGCTTTGGTTACCGCTAACTTATTTGTTGTGTTTTTTGGCTTAAGTTGGGGCCCAGTAGTTTGGGTATTATTAGGCGAAATGTTTAATAATCGTATCCGTGGTGCCGCTTTAGCAATTGCCGCTAGTGCCCAATGGATCGCAAACTT
Source organism: Colwellia sp. MB3u-4 (assembly GCF_014077065.1). NCBI lineage: Bacteria > Pseudomonadati > Pseudomonadota > Gammaproteobacteria > Alteromonadales > Colwelliaceae > Colwellia > Colwellia sp. MB3u-4. Next base: position 175,646 of record NZ_JACGVE010000074.1, read on the forward strand.
TGCCATTACCATGACCTTCCCTATTATATTAGGCTCAATTGGTTTAGCCGGCGCTTACGGTTTATACACCATATCTGCGTTTATCAGTATTTTCTTTGTCGTGAAATATATCAAAGAAACCCGTGGCGTTCGTTTAGAAGAAATGGAGTAACCTTTCAGGTTGATAAGGTTCGTAAGCTTAAATGCGATCGAACCTTGTTCTTTATGCCATGGTTGATCAAATTGACAAAGTAAGTGAACCAAGTGGTGTGAATATAATTTACCTGTTCATAACATAGAAAGTGGCTGTATTAACTGATCTAGCATTGAGGGTTAAGGCGTAGTATAAGGTTAATCAATGTGAAATTAACAAGGTCATTATGGATTCATTAACACAAGTTGTCTTGGGCGGCGCGGTGGGTTATGCGGTATTAGGCAACAAAGTTGGCCACAAAGCCGCTATTTATGGTGCTATTTTAGGGACTTTGCCTGACTTAGATGTATTCCTGCCATACAGTGGTGACGTAGAAGCTTTTACTTACCATCGAGGATTCAGCCACTCGCTATTAATACACTTGTTAATCAGTCCTTTTATTGCCTGGCTACTAATCAAATGTCATCAAGCTACAGCAATTTATAAGAAGCACTGGTTTTGGCTGGTTTTCCTTTGTTTATCTACCCATGCGATTTTAGATAGCTTCACGGTTTATGGTACACAATTGTTGTGGCCTATCACTGAATATCCCTTTGCCGTCTCTAATTTATTTATTATTGATCCCCTGTATACCTTGCCGCTATTGTTTGCGTTTATTGTTATTTTTCTGCCCAGAATTAAGCCAGCAAGGGTCACAAAAATCAATCATTTTGCATTAGCCATAAGCTGCCTTTATATTTGTTGGTCTTTAACCGCAAAGTTTTATATCGACAAAAAAGTAATCATTGCGCTGAACGATAGGCAGATAGAGGTCGATCATTATTTGAGTGCACCTGCGCCTTTTTCCACCTTACTTTGGCGGGTATTGGTCATGTCAGACGGTCAATATTATGAGGGTTATGTCTCTGTATTTGACTCAGCGTCGGATGTGAGTTTAGATGCCTATCATTCGTCAGATGCTCTACTTACTAATATCAAAGATGAATGGGATGTACAGAGGCTTCAATGGTTCACTAAAGGCTTTTATTCAGTCAAAGCAGAAGAACAGAATATTGTTTTATCTGATTTACGTATGGGTGCGGAATGCCGTTATGTGTTCAATTTTATTCTCGGCGAGCAAACTAGCACTGGGATTGTTAAAAGCGATGTTGAGAAGGTGAGTGATAGGCCTGATTTAAGTATGCTTGGCAATGTTTGGGATAGAATTTGGGATGCTTCAGTTTCATTGGCTCCGCTTAAAAAAAGCGGCGTGTGTGTCAATAGGGAAAGTTGATTTTATAGCGACGTTTAACAAAACGGGCATGTTGAGTAGTGCATGCGCCCGATCGAGCCAACGAACAGCATTGTAAACCAGAAAAACCGACATTAGCATTGATGATTAACCTTAGCTTCTCCCCGCTAATTGCTGTCCCTTTTAGCGTGGTTACTAAGGCTCACTACTGCCACTTTGCTGACCTAATTCACACACAAATTTTTCTTAATAAATAGTCCACTTAGCCACCATTGTGGCCGTTCATCATCGAATTATTAATGCTAACTTTGTGCGCATTGTTGACGTTAAAGTTTGCTTTACTAACGGCAGCTAAAAGCGGTCTAAAATCACAAGTAATAATCACCTCAATTAATGGTAACTAAGATACGCTAGCTGACATTTCAATATCTATTTTAAACTTCTATCGTTTTCCAATTTTTTTGTTCCAACTATAGGTTACAATGTCCCTTGTTAATTTAGTGCCTATTGAGTAAGTCATAAAGTATGAAAATGAGTAAAATCTGCCATCGTTTGAACAATAAGTTATTGGCTGTATTAGACCAAATCAATGAAGAGGCAAAGCAAGTCGGTGGTTTTAGTCATATAAGTCACACTGTTCAGTTCGATTGCTTCCCTGCCAGTTTATTAGTGCACTGCCATTTTAGTGAAGCACAAAAGCTACGTGTTGCACAGAGCAGTCATGTTGAAACCAAATTACAAAAGCAGTTGCATAAATTTCTTTTTAAAAAAGGAATCGTGTTAAAAAATCCTAAAATGAATTTAAAACTGCAAGGTCCGGCTTAGAATCAAACAGACTATATTTCACAAGTTGTGTAATAAATATTTAGCTCGATGGATAATACTCTAATACTCACTGACCAGATGTCAACAAAGCCACCATTGCGGTCATAGGATATTAGTTAAGCCTTACGACAACTGATAGCCCAGCCTGTGTGAAAACTAATTATTGTAAGTTTTCATTATTGAGGGTTTATATCAGCTCTTTATAAGGCTTCGCGTAGCGAAGCCGATATTTATGAATATCCATGCTTTATATT